>NZ_KZ454938.1:343321-570256 GCF_002797325.1 Bacillus sp. FJAT-45037
AAAAGGGTATGATACCGAGGTCGAAGAGAAAGGAAACGTTCTATCAGTAGGGGAGCGTCAGTTACTCTCTTTTGCTAGAGCTTTGTTGGCAGACCCTAAAATATTGATCCTGGATGAGGCAACTGCAAGTATTGATACGGAGACAGAATTAAAGATTCAAGCAGGACTAAAGAAGCTTTTGCATAATCGAACCGCGATCATGATTGCCCATCGGTTATCAACGATTCGTGATGCCGATCAGATTTTTGTGCTTGACCATGGAGATGTAATGGAAGAAGGGACACACGAGCAATTAATGGAAAAGCAAGGAATATATTTCAAGCTTGTTCAATCACAATATGCTGCGATGATTGAAGAATAATACGAAGAAAAGTCATGCACTCATCAACAGATGTGCATGGCTTTTATGTTAGGTGTTAAAGCCATCCTGTTAAAATTCCAAAAGCAACAAACCAAAAGCAAATAATATGAAAAGATTATTTTGTAGGGAGTTATTGTAAAGACGCAAAGGGAGCGACTCTCTTCATGATATAATGAAATAGTCATAGATAAAACCGTAGAAGCTTAAGCGATTAGGTATAATTAACCATATGAAGCTTTTATGGACAGATAAGGAGGGGTGTTATTGAAGAAAGAAAAATGGGCTTCTATCTTTCAAATTTGTACAGACTTACAAGTTGCTATTGCTATTGTTTCAAAATCAAACGAAATCCTTTCATATAATGATACAACTCAGAAATTGTTATTTCGTCCAGTTAATCAAATTAAAACGATCCTTAAGCAATTTCACTCCATGCCAGGTGAAGCAGAAAAGCATGAAATGAAAGTACAAGGACAACCATATATTGTTTACCGTAATCAGTTGATAGGCAACGATGAGGAGTATTACTTGTTGTTTTATCCTGCTGACAAACGACTTGAATTTATCGACGAAATTGAGCAGCAGTTAGAACAGCTAGTCAATACGCGATTTGAAGGAACGGTTATTCATGATTTAGGAAAGGTCATCGATATAGATGAACGGACCGCAGAACTTTTTGGGTATAGTAGAAAAGAATTGATTCACTTATCTATCTTTGAATTAATCGCCCCAGAAGAATGGACCAAAGTACAAGAAGCGATTCTAAAAAATATACAAGTACCGTTTGAATTAAAAGGGTTGCATAAGAACGGTTCAACTATCCATGTAGAAGTGCGCGGACGACCTTATCCCTATCGAAAAAAAGAAGTTCGACTCGTTGCGGTTCGCGACATTACAAAGCGTAAGCAACAAGAAGAGCAAATTACTTACTTAGCGTTTCATGATGAAGTAACAGGGTTAATGAATCGTCGCGCTTTCCAAATCAAGGTGAAAGATTACTTGCATGCTCCGCGCTTGCCAGGTCATACGGTTGTTGTCGCAACGATTGGATTAAACCGTTTAAAAACGGTAAATGATGCATTGGGTATTGAGGCCGGGAATCGACTTGTAAAGGCGGTTAGTGAGTTTCTGAGGGCAAAGTGTTCATCTGGAGTAGAGATTGCTCGTCTTGATGGAGATGAATTCATCCTTTTAGCATCTATGAAAGATGATCTTCAAGAAATAGAAGGTGCAATCGAAGAAATTTTGTTTTATTTTAATGAGCCAATTCAATTGGATGAGTTTTATTTTCATGTTCATTTATGTGCAGGCATTAGTGTCGCAAGCAAATCAACGAAGGATGTGAATGAATTAATCCGTCAAGCTGAAGTTGCCTTACATGCGATTAAAGACTTGACACACGGCTCGACGCAGTTTTATGAAAAAGAAATGAGCACAGGCTCAATACGTGAGATGATCATTGAAAATGAATTACGACATGCTTTAGCTAAGGAAGAATTCTCTTTAGTCTTTCATCCTCAGGCCTGCCTAGATAGCGGACGGCTCTCAGGGGTCGAGGCACTGCTCCGTTGGAAAAGTTCTGCACTCGGCCAAGTTTCTCCTTATGAATTTATCGGAGTTGCAGAGCGGACAGGGTTAATTATTCCGATTGGTAAGTGGGTCATCGAACAGTCATGTCTCGCAGCAGCCAATCTAAGGAGGCAACTAGACCGACCAGTTCGAATGGGCGTGAATTTATCCCCTGTACAGTTTGTTCAGCCGAATCTCGTTGAAGTCGTCACAAAAGCCTTAGAAGAAGCAGACCTTGAGCCAGGATTACTTGAGTTAGAAATTACCGAATCTGTTGCGATGGAAGATGAGAAACAAGTAATGGAAAAATTAATTGCTCTGCGAGAATTAGGAGTGACTGTTTCGATTGATGATTTTGGCACGGGCTATTCATCTTTACAATATTTAAGTCAGTATCCAATAGACAAGCTGAAAATTGATCAGTCTTTTTTACGCATTCAAACTAAGACGAATCAAACGATTATTAAATCGATCGTTTCGATGGGTCATAATATGGGGATGAAGGTGATTGCTGAAGGGGTTGAAACTTACGATGATGTAGCTCTATTGCAAAGTTTACAGTGTGATGAGATGCAAGGATTTGTCTGGACGAAACCACTTCCGTACGTAGAATTGATCGAGAAACTGCAGGAAGCTGAAATATTCCCACTTGAATTAGTTAAAGTAGATTGACATTTCTGAAAAAACAGATACCATTTAACTATTATCTAAATACTAATTATGTTAGAGGTGTTGATCATGAGATATGCATTTGCAAGTAGAGTCCGCCATCTTCAATCATCAGCTATTCGTGATATTTTAAAGGTCGTTGGGAAACAAGATATTATATCATTTGCAGGGGGATTGCCTGATGATGAGCTTTTTCCAATCGAAGGAATTGAAGAGGCGTTTCATAACGTCTTTCGAACAGGAAAGAAATCCCTTCAATATATGGAGACAGAAGGATATCTTCCATTACGTGATGTGATTTTAGAAAGAATGAAACGAAAAGACATAACGGGGTACACCGCAGACAATGTTATGCTCACAACAGGGTCGCAACAAGCAATCGACCTCTTCTCTCGTGTGATGCTTAATCCTGGTGATGTCATCTTAACTGAAGATCCAACGTATTTAGCAGCACTACAAGTCTTTAAGTCATATGAGGCTAAAGTGGTAGCGGTTGAATCTGATGATCATGGGATGTTGCCTGAGGATCTAGAGGCGAAGATGAGACAACACAAACCAAAGGCGATCTATGTTGTCCCAACTTTCTCCAATCCGGCCGGAAGAGTGTGGTCGCTTGAGCGGAGACAACAGTTACTTGCTCAAGCTGAGCGCGGGAATGTCATTGTATTAGAGGATGACCCATACGGTGATATCCAGTTTAATCAAGAGGAAACATATACCCCACTAGCCGCATTAGATGATGGTAGACATGTACTTTATACGAGTACCTTTTCAAAAACAGCTGTTCCAGCACTGCGTACAGGGTGGGTTGTCGGACCTTTTCAAGTGATTCGCATGATGGCTCAAGCTAAGCAAGCAAATGATCTCCATTCGAATTCTCTATCTCAACAAGCACTGTATCAGTTATGTATGGAATTTGATTTGGATGCTCATATTCAGTCTCTTATTGATGTGTATGAGAGTCGTATGAACGTCATGGTTGATTGCATTGAGAAGGCAAATATCGACTCTGTACGGTATGTTAAACCAAAGGGTGGGATGTTCTTATGGTTAGAATTGGCACCGCATATCAATACAACGACGTTACTTGCAGAAGCGGTTGAAGCAGGGGTTGCTTATGTGCCCGGAGAGCCGTTCTTTGCAGATGTGGCGAAGAAAAATACCTTACGCCTTAATTACACCCATGCAACACCAGAGAAGATCGAGCAAGGCATGAAACTATTGTTAGACTTAGTGAAAAAGAAAACAGAGAACACCACTGTTTATATTTAATAAAAAGCGTGAGAGCTGAGGCTCTCACGCTTTTTGTTTCTATTTAAACATATTAATAATGACATCTAGCAAGCCAATCGAGCTTAAGAAAATAATGAAGATTGCAACTGGTGCAAACCAGCGAAGTAGGTAGAACCAAGCATTACCAATGAACGTGTCTCCAAAGTCAGAGTCACGCAGTGCATCTGCCTTCTTCCAACCCCAACCGATAAATAACGCGATTATTAGTCCGCCAAGTGGTAAGAAGATATTCGAAGCCACAAAATCAATCGAGTCTAAAATGTCACGACCACCAATAATTGATATGTCTGATAACACCCCTTGACCGAGTGAAGATGGAACTCCAAGTAAGAAGATGATCCCTCCGATGATGATCGCTGCTTTTTGACGGGACCATGAGAAGCGACGAATAAAGTAAGCGACGGCTACTTCTAATAGAGAAACCGCGGATGATAGTGCGGCTGCTGCAAGTAAGAAGAAGAATAAGAGTCCGAATAATCCTCCAAGTCCGATGCTATCAAATACATCAGGCATAATCATAAACACTAAACCAGGCCCTGCTGCAGGTTCAATCCCAAAGGCAAATACCGCAGGGAAGATCATAATACCAGCTACGATCGCAAAGAGAGTATCAAGACCAGCTACACTCGCTGCCGCACCAGGAAGTCTTTCTTTATTTGAAAGATAACTACCGTACGTAATCAAAGCCCCCATCCCTAAGCTTAAAGAGAAGAACGCTTGACCTAAAGCTGCCAAATAAATTGATGGATCTGTTAATGCGCTCCAGTCTGGTGTGAAAAGGAAAGCAAGACCTTCTCTTGCTCCACCTAACGTTAAGCTATAGGCAGATAAGACAATGAGTAAAACCCCTAGTAGAGGCATTAATATTTTGTTCGAACGCTCAATTCCTTTTTTAACCCCGATAAAGACAATCGCAATCGTCACAGCCATAAACAAGAACTGCCATAATAGAGGATGGTAAGGATTAGTAATGAATGAAACGAAGAAATTTTCATAGCCACCTTCTGGAGTACTCCAGAGGTTACCAGTTAAATAGTTAACAAAGTAATACGAGATCCATCCTGCGATGACTCCGTAGAAGGAGAGGATCATAAAGGCTGCCCCAACTCCTAAAATACCAGCTAGAAACCAAGGCTTCCCTGGTGCAAGCTTTTCAAAAGAGCCAACCGCATCACTTTTGGCTTTCCGTCCAATTGTGAACTCAGCCATTAGGATTGGGATACCGATAAGTATGATACAGATAAGATAAATAAGTAAGAATGCAGCTCCTCCGTTTTCCCCTGTTACATAAGCAAAGCGCCATACATTTCCTAGTCCTACAGCAGATCCCATCGCAGCTAGAATAAAACCTAGTCTTGAGCCCCACTGCTCGCGACCCACTTCTTCCTTTAGTGACATGACGTATTCCCCCTTTAAAACGATAAAATAATTTTGTGAACTTACTATAGCATAAAAGTGTCTAGCTGAGTAGGGAATTTTCTGATTTTTTTGTTTTATCTTCAGAATGGGAAGGAGGGGTGATTGTCTTCGTTCGTAATTTTCACAAAAAAGCGACTAGTTTGCTATACTTATTCAAAGGATGGTGAGAGTAATGTTGACGTTGATTAAAAATGGAGACGTGTATAAACCCGAATATATAGGAAAGAAAGATATCCTTATAGCTGCTGGTAAAATAGTTGCAATAGCAGAGGTAATTGATCTAGCTTGTGAACAAGTGGAAGTGCAAATCATTGATGCAACAGGTACGTTTGTTTTTCCTGGTTTTATTGATAGTCATGTTCATATTATTGGGGGTGGAGGAGAAGGAAGTTATAAGACAAGAACTCCAGAATTATCACTCTCTGATGCGACAAAGGCTGGTGTTACGACGATCATAGGTGTGATTGGTACAGACGGTGTCTCTAGAACAATGCCAGACTTAATTGCCAAAGCAAAAGGATTAACAGAAGAAGGAATTACATGCTTTGTACATACGGGATCATATCAAGTTCCGATTACTACCTTAACAGGAAGCATTCAAAGTGATTTCCTTCTAATTGATCAAATTATTGGAGTCGGGGAGATCGCTATATCAGATCACCGTTCCTCAGAACCTACGCAAGAAGAGATTGCACGGATTGCTTCTTCAGCTAGAGTTGGCGGAATGTTGTCTGGAAAAGGGGGAATTGTGAATGTCCATGTTGGGGATGGGAAACGCAAATTAGATATTCTGACGGATATCGCAGAAAAATCCGACATCCCGATTACGCAATTTATTCCTACACATATTAATCGAAATGTCGAGTTACTTGAAGCGGGAGTGGAGTATGCGAAAAAAGGCGGGCGTATTGACTTCACGACAAGTGCGATCCAGGTGTTTGGTGAAGATGATGAAACGAAATCGAGTAGAGCTCTAAAAAAAGTGCTTGATGCAGGTGTTGATATTAAGCTCGTTACCTTTACTTCAGATGCGCAAGGGAGCTTGCCAAAATTTAATGAAAAGGGGGAATTTGTGGGCTTGAAAATCGGAGAAATAGCTTCTTTATTTGAAGAATTACGTGATGCGATTGTAGAGGAGAAGGTGCCAATGGAAGTTGCACTACAAGTCATCACGAAAAATCCAGCTGAAGCGTTAAAACTAGAAGGTAAAGGTCAATTAGATGTAGGGTTTGATGCTGATCTTGTCTTAGTAGATCAAGAATCCTTTACTATTAAAACAGTTATAGCTAAGGGGAACCTAATGGTCGAAAATAACGAAATAAGAGTAAAGGGAACGTTTGAATAATGGAATAGTCGGGCATGAGCAATAAATCATGACCGACTATTCGGTTGTGAACTTTCAGAAAAGATTGATATTTAAACATACCCTCTAGTATAATGTAGGTAGAGGATGATGGATTCATAGGAAGGAGTGTTCAATAAAAACTAACTAGTCAGTACTTGTTGTTGATAATTATGAATGCGCTTTCATATAATAGAAGGTTCTTACTTTCTTTCAATCTGAACAAGCGCTCAGAATTTGCTGTTGTTTTACATTAGAGGAGGGAATGGGATGAATTTTGATTTAACGAAAGAGCAGAAGATGATTCGTAACATGGTACGAGATTTCGCCGAAAATGAAATTGCTCCAGGTGCAGAGGCGAGAGATGCAAGCGCAGAATTTCCAGAGGATATCTTTAAGAAAATGGGAGAACTTGGACTTTTAGGTATTCCGTTTCCCGAAGCATATGGTGGTTCTGGTGGAGATACGGTTTCATACGCTTTAGCGGTAGAGGAAATTGGGCGTGCATGTGGTGGTACGGGCTTAAGTTATGCTGCCGCAGTCTCACTAGGGGCTAGTCCGCTGTATTATTTCGGAACAGAAGAGCAAAAAAAGGAATATTTAACCCCGTTAGCATCGGGTCATTCCCTTGGTTCATTTGGATTAACAGAGCCGAATGCAGGATCAGATGCAGGCGGAACGCAAACAAAGGCGATTCTTAACGGTGATGAATATGTGATCAACGGCGAGAAATGCTGGATTACGAATGCTAGTTTTGCGAGCACTGTAATTGTCACAGCTGTCACAGGAAAAGATGAAAAAGGAAAAAATATCATCTCTGCTTTTATTGTTCCAACTGATACCCCAGGATTCACGATCAACAGCAACTACGAAAAGATGGGCGTTCGTGCTTCAAATACATGTGAACTTATTTTAGAGGATGTTCGTGTGCCAAAGGAGAATTTATTAGGAGACCCTGAAAAAGGATTTAAGCAATTTCTTTATACTCTTGATGGAGGGAGAATATCGATTGCCGCATTAGGGGTTGGTATTGCTCAAGCCGCATTTGAACGTGCGCTTAATTACTCCAAAGAACGTAAGCAGTTTGGCAAGACGATCTCAAGCTTTCAAGCGATCCAATTTAAATTAGCAGATATGGCGATGGAGATTGAGCTCTCGAGAAATATGGTGATGAAGGCAGCTTGGCTGAAAGATCAAGGTCGGGCGTTTGGTAAGGAGGCAGCATTTGCTAAGCTCTACGCGTCTGAGACGGCTACACGTACAGCTAACCAAGCTATTCAAATCCATGGGGGATATGGGTATATGCGAGAATATGAAGTCGAGCGTATGCTACGCGATGCGAAACTACTTGAAATTGGAGAAGGAACATCTGAAATTCAACGCCTTGTTATCTCTAGACAATTAGGTTGTCGATAAGTGATATTGCAACGAATCGAATGTCATTATTGATATAAGGGGGAGGAAGATGTCTGATATTCAAGTACCAATTGGAAAATTACTCGAGGAAGTTGCTAAGAGACAACCCGATCATACAGCAGTGGTCTATTCTGATCGAGGGTTACGGTATACGTATGAACAATTTGATTATGAGTGCCGAAAAGTCGCTAAAGGGTTCATGGCCCTTGGTATAGAACGTGGTGAACATCTCGCCATTTGGTCAACGAATAAGCCTGAATGGTTAACGAGTCAATTTGCAACGGGCAAAATGGGCGCTGTACTTGTTACGGTCAATACGAATTATCAGACTTCTGAGCTTGAATACTTATTAAAACAATCAGATGCGACAACTCTTATATTGATGGATCAATTTAAAGATTCATCTTACGTTGAGATGCTCTATGAGGTTGTTCCTGAGTTGAGAGAGACAACACCTGGAGAGCTAAATTCTAGCAAGCTACCTAAACTTAAGAATGTTATTTTTCTTGGGGAAGAGTCGCATCCTGGAATGTACTCGTGGAGGGACATTCTTACACTCGGAGAGAATGTCTCAGATCAAGCACTGGATGAACGAATGAATGAACTCAATCAAAATGACGTGATCAATATGCAGTATACCTCTGGAACAACGGGTTTCCCAAAAGGGGTGATGTTGACTCATCATAATTTAACGAACAATGCAGTAAATATAGCGAGTTGTATGAACTTAACAAGTAAAGACAAGTTATGCATCCCTGTTCCATTTTTCCATTGTTTTGGATGCGTGCTTGGAACGCTTGCTAGTGTATCAGTTGGAGCAACGATGGTTCCAGTCGAAGAGTTCAGTCCTACGGCGGTGTTAGAAGCGGTATCAAAAGAACGTTGTACAGCCTTGCATGGTGTTCCAACGATGTTTATTAGCGAGCTGAATGATCCGAATTTCCATAGTTATGATCTATCTAGTCTTCGAACAGGCATTATGGCAGGTTCTAATTGTCCGATTGAAGTCATGAAAGCTGTCGTCGATCAAATGGGAGCCAGTGAAATTACGATTGCCTATGGACAAACAGAAGCATCCCCAGTGATTACGCAAACACGTGTCGACGATCCACTGATTGTGCGAGTAGAGTCCGTTGGCCGCGCCCTACCTAATGTCGAAGTGAAAATTATCGATCTTACAACTGGCGAAGAAGCAGCGCAAGGAATGCAGGGAGAATTATGGACGCGTGGATATCATGTCATGAAAGGCTATTACAAAAATCCAGAAGCAACAAAAGCTGCGATCACAGAAGATGGCTGGTTACGGACAGGTGATTTAGCCGTAATGGATGAGGGGGGATATTGCCGCATCACGGGTCGTTTAAAAGACATGATCATTCGTGGAGGAGAAAACATCTATCCTCGCGAAATTGAGGAATTTCTCTATAAACATCCTGCCGTTTTAGACGTTCAAGTCGTCGGTATCCCAGATGATAAGTATGGAGAAGAAGTGTCGGCGTGGATTAAAGTAAAAGAAGGCGTATCTTGTACAGAAGACGGAATTCGCGACGATTGTCGAGGTAAAATTGCGTCTTATAAAATTCCGCGGTACATTGCTTTTGTCAAAGAGTTTCCGATGACGGCTTCTGGGAAGATTCAAAAGTTTAAATTAAAACAACTTGGAGAAAAAACATTTCGTAAAGTAAGCAGTGAGTAGTTTTGAAAGCGTTGTCAAAAATGGTCAGGTGATTTCGATATCATCCGACCCAATCAAATGAGGTGATCGTATGTTTCAGAAGGTATTAATTGCAAATCGAGGAGAGATTGCAGCTAGAATCATTCGAACGTGTCAACGTATGGGCATACAAACTGTCGCGATTTATTCAGAAGCAGATGAACATTCCTTACATGTTTCACTCGCTGATGAGGCCTATCTCGTCGGCAAGCCGCGCGTAAACGAAAGCTATCTTCAAGTAGATAAAATTATGGAAGTTGCCAAAGAAAGCGGAGCGGAAGCGATTCATCCAGGATATGGTCTGCTTTCTGAAAATAGTGAGTTCGCCAGACGTTGTGTAGAAGAAGGGTTAATATTTATCGGTCCAAGCCCAGAAGTGATTGCAAAAATGGGGAGTAAAATCGAATCTCGAATAGCGATGGAGGCTGCGGGTGTGCCTGTTGTTCCGGGAATTGAATACGCATTAAAAGACGCCGAGGAAGCAGTGGAGGTAGCACGGACCATTGGATACCCGGTCATGTTAAAAGCATCTGCTGGTGGTGGTGGCATTGGCATGCAAATTGTTCGAAATGATGAAGAATGCCAAAAAGCGTTTGTCGGAAATCAAACAAGAGCCACGTCATTTTTCGGTGATGGGGCAATGTTTGTTGAAAAGTATATTGAAAATCCCCGCCACATTGAAATTCAAGTGTTAGCCGATAACCAAGGAAATACTGTCTATATTTGGGAGAGAGACTGCTCAGTGCAACGTCGGCATCAAAAAGTAGTCGAGGAAGCACCTTCTCCGTTTTTAGATGAACAAACGCGTCAGCTAATGGGTGAAATGGCGGTTAGGGCTGCTAAAGCGATCGGCTATTCAAATGCAGGGACCATTGAATGCTTAGTAGATGAAAATAAAGAGTTTTATTTCTTAGAAATGAACACGCGTCTGCAAGTAGAGCATCCGGTTACAGAAGAAATCTCAGGCTTAGACCTAGTCGAGTGGCAGTTGAAAATTGCGGCAGGTGAAAAACTGAACTTTCAACAAGAAGACATTCAGATGTTGGGTCATGCCATTGAAGTAAGGATTTATGCAGAAGACCCAAAAACCTTTTTCCCATCCCCAGGAACGATTGAAGAATTGATCCTACCAGAAGCTCCTTACATTCGACATGAATGTCCAGTGAGCGCCGGTTCAGTAGTGACACCATTTTATGATCCGATGATTGCCAAACTGATTGTGTCAGCACCGACAAGAGAGGAAGCTATTGTACGCATGCAAGCAGCACTAGCTGAATATAAGGTCAAGGGTATTAAAACAAACCTTCCGATGCTACAAGAGGTCTTGCACCATCCTGTTTTCCAAAGAGGAGAAGCAACGACAGCATTTGTACAAGAACACTTACAACAACGAACCCAAGGAGGAAGTCAATCATGAGTAAAGTAATAACAACAATGGCAGGAAATGTATGGAAAGTATTAGTGAAAGAAGGCGACAAAGTGGAAGAGGGTCAAGACGTCGCTATTTTAGAATCAATGAAAATGGAGATTCCTGTCCCTGCCGAAGAAGGTGGAACGGTTAAAGTCATTCATAAACAAGAAGGAGAGTTTGTGGATGAAGGAGAGGTTTTATTAGAACTGGAATAAAGGCGAGTGATCGAAAGGAGGATTCTCTTGAGACAAGATCAAGTATTAATACGAGAAGTTGGACCACGAGATGGCCTTCAAAATGAAAAAGCACTGATCGAGACAAAGGATAAAGTAGCTTGGATCAATCAGCTCTCTAAAACAGGTCTTTCTTATATCGAGGTGACGTCATTTGTTCATCCGAAGTGGATTCCTGCCTTAGCGGACTCTTTCGATGTGGCAAAGCAAATTAAAAGGGAACGAGGCGTCACGTATGCTGCCCTCGTTCCAAATGAGCGCGGTCTTGTAAGAGCTTTAGAGGCTGATTTAGATGAAATATCGATCTTTATGTCAGCGAGTGAGACGCATAATCAAAAAAATATCAATAAATCGATAGCAGAGACACTTCCAATTTTAGCGAAAGTCACACAGGAAGCTAAAAACGCTGGAAAATCCGTCAGAGGGTATGTATCGACTGTATTTGGCTGCCCATATGAAGGGGTAGTCTCTGTCGATCAGGTGTTACATATTGCAGATGAACTAATGAACATGGGAATTGATGAGCTATCGATCGGAGACACAATTGGCGTGGCGACCCCGCTCGAAATGGAGTCAGTGATCAAGGCCTTAGCTAGCCGTATTCCTATCGATAAGCTCGCACTACATGTACATGATACGAGAGGAACGGCCTTATTGAATGTTCATACCGCTTATCAATTAGGGATCAGAAAATTTGATGGATCGGTCGGTGGATTAGGAGGCTGTCCATATGCACCAGGTGCTTCGGGTAATGTCGCTACAGAAGACATGCTCTATCTCTTTGATCAGATGAATGTGAAGACAGATGTTTCATTCGATCAGCTTTTGCAAAGTGCAGCCTTTATCCAAGAGAAAGTCGGTAGAACATTACCAAGTCATAACTTGCAAGCATTTGTGGCATCAATGTCATCGATTGAGGGGGGAGTCGAATGAGTTCTCAAGTTCAATTTGCGAAAAGCGAGAATGGTGTGGCAACGGTTACGCTCAACCGACCGGAAGCAGCGAACGCTCTTTCCGTTGAGATGCTGCAACACCTTCATACATTAATCAATGAGCTAACATTTGATGAAGCAATCCGAGTTGTTGTTTTTTCGGGGGCTGGTGAGAAAGTCTTTTGTGCAGGTGCAGACTTAAAAGAGCGTGCGAATATGAATGCGACCGAGGTGAAGCAGACGGTTTCATTGATTCGAACATTGATGGATAAAGTCGAAGCCTTGCCGCACCCAACGATTGCTGCGATGAATGGAGGCGCGTTTGGAGGTGGCCTTGAGCTAGCTTTAGCATGTGATCTACGTCTTGCAAGTACTCATGGGAGCTACGGGCTGACTGAAACCTCTTTAGCGATTATCCCTGGTGCAGGGGGGACACAACGTTTGCCACGATTAATTGGCCTTGGTAAAGCAAAAGAATTGATTTTTACTGCTGCCAAACTGACAGGAGACGAAGCCTTACAGATTGGGTTAGTCGAGCATGTTGTTCAAAGAGATGAACTTCTAAACTACGCAATGGAACTAGCAAATAAAATGAGTGTCAATGGGCCGATTGCGCTCCGTGCGGCGAAACAAGCAATTCGAACTGGGATGCAAGTCGACCTCACTACAGCTCTTACTATAGAAAAACTGGCTTATGAACAGACCATCCCGACAAAAGATCGTTTAGAAGGCTTGCAAGCTTTTAAAGAAAAAAGAAAACCAAATTACCGAGGAGAATAGGAGGCGTTCATATGTCATTTGAAAAAATACTCCAAGAGCGAGTGGAAACGATCAAAAAAGGTGGGGCGGAAAAATATCACTCGAGCAACGCGGAAAAAGGGAAACTTTTTGTCCGTGATCGACTCGAGAAATTATTTGATGAAGGTGTTGAGCTTGAGGACGGGCTGTTTGCAAATTGTCAAGCAGAGGGACTACCAGCAGACGGCGTCGTGACTGTTATAGGTAAGATTGATGGCCAAACGGTGTGTGTGATGGCCAATGATTCAACCATCAAAGCGGGATCTTGGGGCGCTAGAACGGTAGAAAAAATCATCCGTATTCAAGAGACAGCTGAAAAACTGAACGTACCAATGTTGTATTTAGTTGATTCAGCCGGAGCTAGAATTACAGACCAAGTCGAGATGTTTCCAGGTCGTAGAGGAGCCGGACGAATTTTTTACAATCAAGTGAAGCTCTCAGGACGTGTCCCACAAATCTGCGTATTGTTTGGTCCGTCGGCAGCAGGTGGAGCGTATATCCCTGCTTTTTGTGACATTGTGATTATGGTCGATGGAAATGCGTCGATGTATCTCGGTTCGCCGCGTATGGCGGAAATGGTCATTGGTGAAAAAGTGTCGCTAGAGGAAATGGGCGGGGCGAAAATGCATTGTTCGGTCTCAGGCTGCGGAGATGTGTTAGCCAAAACAGAAGAAGAGGCCATTCAAATGGCTCGTGAGTATTTATCTTACTTCCCAGCAAATTACGGGGAACTACCGCCAGAAGTACTTCCAGCTGAGCCAAAAGCGTTTGAAAAAACAGTCGATGAGATTATTCCGAAAAACCAAAATGCTCCTTTCAATATGCATGACTTGATTGAGCGCGTCATTGACGAGGACTCGTTCTTTGAAATAAAGAAATTATTTGCGCCTGAACTCATTACAGGACTAGCAAGAATGGACGGAAAGCCAGTCGGTATTATTGCGAATCAACCTCGTGCAAAAGGTGGCGTATTGTTCCATGATTCTGCGGATAAAGCAGCTAAGTTTATTAATTTATGCGATGCCTACCATATTCCACTCGTTTTCCTTGCTGATATTCCTGGATTTATGATTGGAACGAAAGTTGAGAGAGCTGGCATCATTCGTCACGGGGCGAAAATGATTTCGGCGATGAGCGAAGCAACCGTTCCGAAGATCTCAATTATTGTGAGAAAAGCCTATGGCGCTGGTCTATATGCGATGGCTGGTCCTGCTTTCGAGCCAGATTGTTGCTTAGCTCTACCCAATGCTCAAATTGCAGTAATGGGTCCAGAAGCTGCGGTGAATGCTGTCTATGCTAACAAAATCGCTGAACTTCCGGAGGAGGAGCGAGCAGCCTTTGTTGAAGAAAAGCGCCAAGAATACAAAGAAAATATTGATGTGTACCGTTTGGCCTCTGAAATGGTCATCGATGGCATTATTCAAGGAAATGACCTGCGTAAAGAACTCATCACACGTTTAGAAACATACCGCACAAAGGAGCTTCAATTTACACACCGTAAGCACCCCGTGTATCCAGTATAAGACCGAAGCGGGCACATATATCTTATGTGTCCGTTTTTTCTAAAAAGGAGGACTCGTAGATATGAGCGAAACGTTGTGGCACCCCACTCAACAATATGTCGAACAAACAAGGCTATATCAATGGATGAAGAAATTAGGAATGAATAATTATGATGACTTTTACAAAAAATCAATTGATGACGTTGCTTGGTTTTGGCATGAAGCAGAAAAAGAGTTAGAGATCCCATGGTATGAACCTTACACACAAACATTGAATGACTCAAACGGAATTGAGTGGCCTCTGTGGTTTGATCAAGGCACGTTAAATGCCACACATGCCTCCATTGGGAAGTGGGTAAATGATGAGGAAATGAAAAATGAAAAGGCGATAATTTGGGAAGGAGAAACGGGCGAGACGCGGACGTTTACTTTCTTAGAATTAGAGGAGGAAGTTGCGCGGATTGCTGGTGGATTAAGAAAAATTGGTCTAAAGCGTGGAGACGTTGCGGGGATTTACATGCCGATGATTCCTGAGACGGTCATTGCGATGATGGCCATTTCAAAAATTGGGGCAATCTTTGCGCCTGTTTTCTCAGGGTACGGGGCAGAGGCGGTGGCGACGAGGTTACAAGCCTCTGAAGCAAAAGTATTAATTACGGCAGATGGGTTTATGAGGCGTGGCAAAGCCGTCATGATGAAAGAGGAAGCAAGCGAAGCGGCAAGTTTAGCTCCGACAATCGAGAAGGTTGTCGTTGTTCGAAGGCTGAAAGCAAATGTATCGTGGGACGATCATATCGATGTTGATTGGCAAAGGCTACGTAGGGCCGAAACATTTGAACGCACAGAGCGAATGGATTCTCATGAAGCATTAATGCTACTCTACACATCTGGTACAACAGGAAAACCAAAAGGAGCAGTACATACGCATAGTGGTTTTCCAATCAAAGCGGCTTTTGATGCAGGGATTTGTATGGATGTGAAGAAACATGACGTCTTGTTTTGGTACACCGATATGGGATGGATGATGGGACCTTTTCTCGTTTACGGAGGTTTGATGAACGGAGCAACGGTGATGTTATACGAAGGGACACCTGACTTTCCTAAGCCTAACCGAATATGGGAGCTGGTCGATAAGCATGCAGTGACGCATTTAGGAATTTCTCCAACATTAATTCGCTCGCTAATGACAAAAGGTGACGATTGGGTAGATCAACATTCTCTTCAATCACTAAAAGTGATAGGGTCCACAGGTGAGCCTTGGAATCCAGAACCATGGTTATGGTTGTTTAATACGGTTGGAAAGAAACAACTACCGATCTTTAATTATTCTGGCGGAACTGAAATCGCTGGTGGGATTTTAGGAAATGTTTTGCTTCGCCCGATTGGCCCGATTACGTTTAATTCACCGCTTCCTGGTATGGCTGCCGATGTATATGATGAGTCAGGACAGTCGTTAGATGGTGCTGTGGGTGAACTCGTTATCACAAAACCATGGGTAGGCATGACGAAAGGATTTTGGCGCGATTCGGAGCGTTATCTTGATACGTATTGGAGTCGTTTTAAAGATACATGGGTGCATGGAGATTGGGTAATAAAAGATGATGAGGGTCAATGGACGATTACTGGTCGATCAGATGATATTTTAAATGTGGCTGGAAAGCGGTTAGGACCTGCTGAAGTTGAGTCGGTCTTAGTCGGGCATCAGAATGTGAGAGAAGCAGGTGTAATCGGTATTCCAGATGACGTCAAAGGGGAAGCTGCCGTTTGTTTTGCTGTGTTAAATGAACACGTCGAATCCTCAGAAACTTTACGAGGAGAGTTACTGACTCTTGTTGCGGAAAAACTAGGCAAAGCATTGAAACCCAAAGAGATATACTTTGTTTCTGATTTACCTAAAACAAGAAATGCTAAAGTGATGCGAAGAGCAATTAAAGCATCTTATTTAGGTCGGGAATTAGGAGATATATCCGCTTTAGAAAATGCGGAAATTTTAACCGAAATTCGTGCATTAGATCAGCGTACTAGGAAATAGTAGGAAGCGGGGGCGACAAACGTCATCTCCGCTTTTTCATGTACTTAAAAACTACTACTAATTACCAATAGAAATATTAATTGATTCATACATAAGCAACTAAAAAAAAACCAAACTATGAGTACACAAGGAGGTGAGACACATGGCGAACAACAACAGTTCAAATCAACTTGTCGTACCTGGTGTACAACAAGCACTAGATCAAATGAAATATGAAATTGCTACAGAGTTTGGCGTACAATTAGGACCTGATTCTACAGCTCGTGCAAACGGTTCTGTAGGTGGGGAAATCACTAAGCGTTTAGTTCAAATGGCTGAGCAACAAATGAGTGGATATCAACAATAATCAAATAATATGGCTGATAAGAGGTGGGATTGCCCACCTCTTCTTTTACGAGGAGAGTGATGACATGAAAATATGTCCGGCTTGCAATGGATTCGTGACGTTTCAGCTATCTTGTGATGTTTGTTACAAACCTCTTATTGTGTATGGTAGAGTTTCTGATTATGTCGATGACTACAGCGCATATGAAGAATATGAACAAATAACAGATCATCGTGAATCAACCAACGATTATGGTTGTCAGCATTATATAGGGTGTCAAGAGTGCAATTCATCATCTGTTTATACGTTTCAAGAAACATAAAAAAAAACGACTCAACCAGCAAGTGGCGAGTCGTTTTTTTTATGTTAGTCCTTTTTGATACGTAATTCAGTTTCTGTATCAAAGAAATGAGCTTTGTTCATATCAAAGGCAAGATCAAGTGATTGACCACCTTCAATGTCTGTACGTGAGTCAATACGTGCAACGAATTCTTGACCGTGTACCGACGAGTAAAGAACCGTTTCTGCACCTGTTAATTCTGCTAGGTCGATATCAGCCTTGATTTTCGTTTCAGGAGAAGATTCAATAAATAGAAGCTCATCATGGATATCTTCAGGACGAATGCCTAGAATGATCTCTTTGTCTCCGTAGCCTTTATCACGTAAGTTCGCAAGTTTACCGGCAGGAACTTTGACAGCGACATCGCCAACTTTAAATGTATCTCCTTCAAGTCGCCCGCTTAAGAAGTTCATAGAAGGTGATCCGATAAAGCCACCAACGAAAACATTTTCAGGGTTATCGTATACATCCTTAGGTGTTCCAACTTGCTGAATATATCCATCTTTCATGATGACAATTCGTGTAGCCATTGTCATTGCTTCTGTTTGATCATGTGTTACGTAGATCGTCGTTGTTTGAAGACGCTTATGGAGCTTTGTGATTTCTGCACGCATTTGAACACGTAGTTTCGCATCTAAGTTTGATAACGGCTCATCCATTAAGAATACTTGAGGATCACGAACGATTGCACGACCTAAAGCGACACGTTGGCGTTGTCCACCCGACATTGCTTTTGGTTTACGATCTAGCATTTCTTCTAGTCCTAAAATCTTCGCAGCATCACGAACACGACGGTCAATTTCTTCTTTTTTGAACTTACGAAGTTTCAGACCAAATGCCATGTTTTCATAGACGTTCATATGTGGATATAGAGCGTAGTTCTGGAAAACCATCGCAATGTCACGATCTTTTGGTGGTACGTCATTGACTCGGCGTTCACCGATATATAGGTCACCTTTTGAAATGTCTTCAAGTCCTGCAATCATACGTAATGTTGTTGACTTACCGCAACCAGATGGGCCAACGAATACGATAAACTCCTTATCTTTAATGTCTAAATTAAAATCTGTAACCGCTGTCACATCACCGTCATAGATTTTATAAATGTTCTTTAATTGAATGTCTGACATGTTAAGTCCCTCCTAAATGTTGTTGCCTTTATTGTAAACCCTTTCATGAATGGTAGGCTATGGACAAGATGCACAAGCTTTCTGATCAAAACTGTGCATCTTGACGATTTATGAGGATTCATTGTGTAACATGATAAGTAAATAAACAAGAGCGGCTTGTGGGAAATGTTTAATATCAAGACCTGTGCGCTCTACAAATTTATCAATGCGGTACTGCAAGCTGTTACGATGCATATGAAGTGCTTTAGCAGCCTGAGTTGTATTTAGATTATGATCGAAGAACGTTGAGATACTCGTTAAGAGTTCTTTGTCTTTCGATAGATCCTCACCAATCAATCGATAGATCAGCGGAGTGGTTTCCTCTTTTGAAATCGTACGCATTAAATCGAGCGGTATCAGTTCATGCTCATGGTACACATGCTTCTTTGTCTGGTTTTTCTTCAAATGATAAAAAGCCTTTCTCTGCCACTCAAAGGCTGCTTTCGTTTGTGAAACCTCTGTTTTTAACCCAATCATTAGATAAAGATCAATGTAGAAGTCAGTGGCAATGGCCTCGACAAAGCCTTCATAATCAACAGGGTCAAAATAATCTTCGACTAAAAGGACAAGAACCGCATATTGCTCATCGATCCAAACTAAGCTCTCTGTTTGCGGAATCGCAGCATGTAATGTTTCGGAAAACGAGGGGTAGTCATCAATCGTTTCATCGAGAAAAAGATGAATAAACTGAACATCCTTATTTATAGGAGGAACAGTCGAATCGTGAAGGAGCCACTCTGTCCATAAGCGATCAGATGTCGATGTTGGTTGAGGTAGATGCTGGTATTCTTTATAGAGTAAAACAAGTAGAGCCTGTTCCTTCTCTGATAATCGGTCTTTCCAAAATCCTATAGGAGTAGAGCCAGCAGGGTGTATCCACAACACATCAGAGTGCGGAGGAGTCAAGCTTGGTTCTACTTGTGCATCGTGAAATAATCGTTTGATATTGTCATCCATTGTTCCATTGTTCACCTCGTACATTCTTATTGCTTTGTTGAAGTATAACAAATAACGAACGACTTCAAAACCAAAACCCTCCCCACGGTTTGTGAGAAGGGCGACTGTTTTATTATTTATTTTCGTTTGAATGATCCTCTGGCTCAAGATCACGTGACTCTTCAATAAGTCCGGCGTGCGTACCGTTAACCACTCCGCCACCAAGCCCCTCATTAATCATGCGGTCAATGTCCATAAAAAAATCATCGCGACCTTCGTGATTGGATTCTTTCTTCTTTTCTGACATCTCAAATCCCTCCTTTATTCCATAGGATGGATGGATCAGAGAAATCTATGCATTAATGCTCCTCATATACATGATAGAGCATGAGGTCATGAATTCTCGGCTCAAGTTCTTGTCGCTGTTCTACACTCGGTGTAGGTTGGCCCCATGTCATCGAACCGTCTTTATGATAGCTCCCAGTTAAATACTGACCTTGATAATAAAATGAGAACGCCCATTCCTGACGAACTAAGTTGTTTCGAATTTCTTTCCATTGAAAATGCGAGATCATTGAAAAGTCCCCTCCTGACATCTAGCTACTATAAGTTAAGCGATTACATTAACTATAGCATGTCAAAGCCAAGCGGTGTTAGGCTTCTTTTTCTGAAATGTCATCGGAGTGCCAGTGTCCACCTCCAAACCATAAATACACGTAACCATCAGCTCCTTCTGCATACGAAAAACAGACAAGACCCGATTGCAAGGCTTGTTTAATTGATTTTTCATGGTTATAACGAATCTTTTTATAAAGCACACCTAAGTCTTGCATTACAGCTTGAATTAAGCTAGATAATACGTGCGTGTGTTGATAATGAGGAGATAGTACAATTTCCGATAAGCTTGAACCATAGCTTGCCACTGCCGATACAGCGATGATCTTCCCATCCCACAAAGCGAGTTTTATCGATGTGCCAGGCTCTTCAATATGATGTTTTTTTAATTGGAAGATCCAGGAGTAAACGCACTTTGAGGGGGTTTTATCAAATCTTTTACTAAAGCGAAGAAGGGGACGACGGTATTTTTCCCAGTTTTCATAAGAGATTGTCACGATCTTCATCGTTCATTCCTCCTTAATTCTAAGTTTCACGTAAGTCTTGGGATGATCCAAGATTTTCTAAACTTCAACTAGCAAACAGAGAGTTTCGTATCGTATACTATGTGATATGTGCCTAGAAGGTGATAAACAGAAAGGGTGACGATCTGTTGCAGACAGCTTGGTTTATTGGATTTATGGTTATAGTTGGCGCCGTCATTGGTGGGATGACTAATTCACTTGCCATTAAAATGTTATTTCGACCATATACAGAAAAAAGAATTTGGAAATGGCGTGTTCCATTTACACCAGGATTAATTCCAAAGCGCCATCAAGAATTAGCGACGCAATTAGGTCATATGGTCGTTCGTTATTTGTTAACAGCAGAAGGACTTGGTAACAAACTCAAAAGTGCTACCTTTATAAATGGTATGAATAGCTGGCTTCAGTCGGAATTAAAAGCATTATTACGAAGTGAGCAGACGATTGCCCATCTCCTCGAGCAGAAGTTCTCAACGACGAACCCAAGACAACTCATGGTAAAGAAAACAAACGAGTTTATTGGCAGTGGGTATGACCGTTTTTTTGAAGAGAATCGACAGAAGTCCATTGCAGAAGTCGTACCAATTGGTGTATTAAATAAGATGGATGAAAGTACACCTATGATTGCTCAATTTTTATTAGAGCGTGGTCAAACTCTCTTTAGTAGTGAAGAAGGCAAAGAGCGACTGAGTCAGATGATCGATCGGTTCTTATTAAATAAAGGTACGTTAGGCAATATGGTTTCAATGTTTTTAGGGAATGAACGTCTTGTCGATAAACTTCAACCAGAATTAATGAAGTTTATGCGTGATGATGGAACGAAGAAAATGGTAGAAGGTATCTTAAAAAGTGAGTGGGACAAGTTAAAGAAAAAAGAGTTCGCGCTAGTTGAAGAGCAGCTCGATCGTGACGAAGTCGTTCGCTATGTTACGGAGGTAATTGAGGCAAATGTTCCCGCCTTTCAATGGATAGAGCAACCTTTATCAGAATGGACATCATCTTATGAAGAGCCTTTATTAACAAAAGTTGTACCGAAGCTTGTAGATGCAACGGCCGATTTACTTGCGACTCATTTAGAAGGATTGTTGGAACGATTGCATTTAGAAGAGATTGTTCGTGAACAAGTAGAAGCGTTCAGTGTCGAGCGTCTAGAGGAGCTTGTCTTAACGATTTCTAAGAAAGAATTTAAGATGATTACCTACCTCGGAGCACTATTAGGTGGGATGATTGGATTGATTCAAGGTTTAATCGTTCATTTTATCGGGTAAATTACAGATGAGAGAGACGTAATGCTGTAACAATTGTTTGAATTCGGCATATAGGATGAATTGTCGAGTTGAACATGTTATAGTCGTTAGGACTATGTTTTTAGGAGGACGTTATAAATGTCAAATGTATACGATAAGGCTCATGAACTTAAGAAAGCAATCTCTGAGAGTGAGGAGTTCTCTACTCTTAAAGCAATGCACGAGGAAATTGAAGCAGACGATATTGCGAAGAAGATGTTAGAAAACTTCCGTAATCTTCAATTAGAGCTTCAACAAAAGCAAATGCAAGGTGTTCAAATCACTGAAGAGGAAGCTCAAAAAGCACAACAACAATTCGAGCTTGTTCAACAGCATGAGCTAATCTCTAAATTAATGGAAGCAGAGCAACGTCTAAGCGTAATCATTGGTGACATCAACAAAATCATCACTGAGCCATTAGAAGAAATCTACGGTAACCCAGGCGCTGAGTAATTGTATTTATAGAAAAAAGATCACAGACAATTTGTCTGTGATCTTTTTTTGTTAGGAAGATGGTGTCGACTTTTTGATCTTCTTGCTAATGATCATGGCCATATGGAGTACAAAACCAGCAAAAAGCCCAACAGCCGCTGCACCGCTTATAGAAAGGATATAATCTTGTATCGTTTCACCTTGTAACTGAAGAGTGGTAAGTAAAATAAAAACAACTGGAATAATGAGATAAAATTGTACAAAAGATTTCATAGGAACTCCTTCTACTATCAGTGTATTCTCACTTCAAAGTATAGCGAAATTGAGCAGGTTCGTCTATCTGCTTTTCATGTTCTAATTTACGATGAGGCAACATACAGTCTAGAGAACAGACAGGCAGACAAAGATGTGTCGTCGTAAAGAAAAAAGGGGGAAGCAGCATGACGTACCGATTATTAGCCCTGAACATTGATGGGACCTTAATTGGCTCAAACGCCAAAATCTCAAAACAGACGAAAGCAGCTATTGAGTATGTGAAACAAAAAAATGTTTATGTCACTTTGGTTACTTCAAGGCCGCATCGATCGGCAGAACGGATCGCAAAATCATTAAAGCTAGATAGTAGTTATCTGGTGACAAATGGGGGGGCGTGTGTGGCAGAGGATATCGAAGATCCTTTGTCAATCAAACGCATCAACATCAATACTACCCTTCAATTGGTGGAGGTATTAGAGCAATATGACTGTCATATTCGTGTGCTGCATGAAAGCTTTGCGATAGGAAATAAAGTGCGTCAAAAAAGCCAGCTCATTGCCAAAATGACTATTGGTGTAGGCGACCCACTCTTTTATCCTGTTTCTTTTGTAGATTCAGTTTACGATCGTCTCATGCAAGAAGCGATTGCACCACCAAAGGTACAGGTACAATTTTTTGATGAGGTAGAACAAGAATCTGCATTAAAACAAGTGAAGGACATGGTTAAAGGAATCAAGATTGCTTCGGTAAATAAAGGAAAAGTCGATATTGTATCAGAAGATGTATCCAAATTAAATGGCTTACAACTTGTCGGCCAAAAATTAGGCATATCTCTGCAAGAAATGGTAGCAGTCGGCTCATACGAAGATGATATAGAAATGCTTGAACAAGTAGGATTGGGCGTGGCGATGGGGAACGGAGAGAAATCGGTCAAACAAGTCGCGGACTGGGTGACTAGATCAAACGACCAAAATGGCGTTTCCTACATGATTCGCGAAGTGTTTCGTAAACAATTACGCGTACAAGTGGAATAAAGTGTAAAAGCACCGTCCCATTTGCAATAGGGACGGTGTTTTTATCTATTTTAGGGAAACGAGGTAGATTGAACGAGTTATCAAACGACTTCTCGTTGCTTCTTCTAGGTTGGTCGCCCCTCTATACAGCAACTTTCGCGTGAATCGGGCCCGTTTCCGCGCAAGTTCTTTGCTGATGCGAGCGAAATAGGATCATTTCCGCGCAAATGCAGTAAGAAAATGGAAAAAATAGTCGTGGATAAATGTCAGTGATTCAGATAAAACGGATAAAATCCACATTTACAGTAAATCGTTGCTAGCATTCCACTTTTGATATTAAATAAAGTACGCCTCTGATTAGACAACAAAAAGCTAATCGAAAAACTGAAACGAAAGAATAAACCATAGTATCGCAAATCCGAAATCAACAAGGTAGACCCGTCTAGATTCTCTTTGAATATAACTTTCAACCCCATTTATAATGGAACCTACCCCTGCTAAGATGAAGATTGTCCTTATAAAAAAGAAATCCCAACCACTCATTATGCCCATAACCAACAATATCGCCATGGCTATCGTGATTAGACTCCGTACAATAATAATTGGTTTTGTACTTTTCTTATTGCTTATTTTTTTAAAGAATAATCCCATTCAAAAAACACCGCCTGCCATCTATTTATCCTATTAACGCTACCTTTTTTAAGTACATTCCTTCACAGACCTCATAATGATTTTAACATAAAATTACAGTTGCATTCGTTTCATTAGATTGAATTTAGAAAATAAGAGTAGTAGGGACACCTTATTTCACACAATGACAACGATGGATATCAAAATATTATTTAGTATGATAGCTGCTATGTTGATTGGAGCACTGCTTTGAATTTATCGTTATATCAAGAAAAGCACACCAATCCATCAAAATTGGTGTGCTAATTAGTATGCAATCTACAATGATTCTCTAGAAAAATGGAACTTCTTACTTGTTATACGACGGATACCACTTTTAATCTGCCAGAACATTTGCATGACGCCACTAAACGGCACCCTCCGCTTTTGTTGTCTAGCTATGGAGTCCAGCGGCTAGTAAAATTCCGTTCGGCTCGGTCGATAAGTCAACATCGAATCACTGCGTTCTTCGTGTTTCCTTTATCTCGGTCACCGCCCTACATTTTATACGCAGCTTAACGGACTCCTTCGCTTTTCTGTCTAGCTGCGGTTGCCAGAGGCTCGTGGACAAATAACCTGCCAGATGTAAAAGCAAAACGCGCTTTTAATCTGCCAGAACATTTGCATGACGCCTCTAAGCGGCACCCTCCGCTTTTGTTGTCTAGCTATGGAGTCCAGCGGCTAGTAAAATTCCGTTCGGCTCGGTCGATAAGTCAACATCGAATCACTGCGTTCTTCGTGTTTCCTTTATCTCGGTCACCGCCCTACATTTTATACGCAGCTTAACGGACTCCTTCGCTTTTCTGTCTAGCTTCGGCTCCTTGGGATGCGGGGAAAACCGGTGAATCGAACGAAGTCAAAGAGCGACTTCTTATCGCTCCCCCTAGTTTTCCCGCATCCCAGACCAGTCGCCTCCGCTTTTCTGTTTACACATGGAACATGATTAGTTTTCCTGAGCGGGTTAGGCGGTGGGTGTGGTTTTGGTGTTGGTTTTCTGTAATTTTTTTCTGGCCTAATTCTTTTGCTACTTCGTCATTTGCTGCTTCAATTCGTTCGTTTACAAGTACTTCCCCTGAAGGTTCATACACCGTTAAAAAATATTCACTCATCTTGTTTCCTCCTCAACCATTGTAAGAATAGTTTAAATTTAATCGCTTTCATAAGCAAGTTAAATAATAAATGTAAATTTTTTCATTATGTATTGCAATAGGTTATAAGTGGTCATATACTGTATATATAGATATATACACCACTATACTATAACCGAGGTGATTTAGATGTCAGAAGGGAAAATGATACGACAGCTTTTATGGTTTGAATTAAAGAGTACTCCTGTTTTTAAATACCTATTAACATTCTTTGCGATCGCTGTGATTGTTTTTTTAACCAATAATTTAGCTGTAGACATAACAAGTGAAAGCAGGTTACCAGTTTTTTACGATATCATGTTTATCTCTGCAATTTGTGTACCAATATTCATTTTACGATATAAACCTTTTACGATCAGTGATTTAAAGGGAGGGCTATATGCTAGTTCATTTTTTATTCTTTTAAAGCAAACGCCGATCTCAGACAAAGTGATTAGAAAAAGTCGATTTATTATGACGGGCATTTACACATTCGCGCTCAATTCGCTTTTATTCTTGCTGCTTTACTTCTATTCAACGCCTTTTCAGCAATGGCTGTCAGGTACGGAAGCGATTGTTTTATGGATTAGCTGGCTAGCCATTAGTTACTTAATGGGCGGAAGTTTTGCGGCAGGAGAACCAGGTCAAGTGTATACAACAACATACTTGGTTGTTTTCACTGTTGTCTTTTATGGAATCGTAATTGGAATACTGACAGGGTTTAATATTGTTTTTGGAATGCCTATTGTTGCGTGGACGATTATTATGGCACAATCACAACCTTTATTGTTGCTGCTCATATCTTTAGCAACTCTGGTTATTTCTACTCTAATTTTACTTAATGAATACAATCGATATATAAAGTCAGTCGACTATCGTATGTAATGGAAAATCGTATGTGTAAAGGGGGTTCTTATGAAACTACCGATAACCGTTCAAGAAGGAACAAGAACGCCAATCTACCACCAAATTGAAGAGCAAATAAAAGCATTAATCGTGTCGGGGCATGTGACAACTGGAATGCCACTTCCTTCAATTAGAGCTTTATCTAAAGATTTGGCATGCAGTGTCATTACAACGCGCCGTGCCTATCAGAACCTTGAGCAGCAAGGATATATCAAAACGAGCCAAGGTAAAGGAACATTTGTTGCAGAGATCGAGGAAAGCTTAAAAATAGAAACGAAAAACGAGACAGTCTATCAAACATTAAAGCAAGCGATTGAAGTAGGTAGAAGGCATGATTATAGCGATTTAGAATTGAAAGAACTTTTTGAGAAGGTATTAATAGAGGGGATTAAATAAGAGGAGGTTTGTTATGTTAAAGTTGCAAAATGTCAAAAAAGATGTGGATGAATCTTTTCAGCTTGGTCCGATCTCGTTTGATGTAGAGGCTGGGATGACTTACGCTCTCGTTGGAAACAACGGGGCAGGTAAGTCGACACTTTTCCAAATCATCATGGACTTAGTGCATAGAGACGAAGGGCAGATTATTAGACTCCAAGAAACTGGTTCTGCTACAGGTTGGAAGGCAGCTTTTGCCTATGTACCACAAACGACTAAAATGTATCAAGGCTTTTCATTACAGCAATTAGCTGATTTTTTTATGATGAGTTACCCGGGATGGGACCAAACGGAATTTAAACGATTAATTGAGATGTTTCATCTCCCGTTAAAAAAACAAATGGATAAAATGTCTGCTGGAATGCAGAAAAAAGCAATGCTAGCTCTTGCTTTGGCTAGACCAACCACTTTATTACTACTAGATGAACCGTTAGCAGGAGTCGATATTGAAGGCCAAGAGCAGATGAAGGATGAATTGGTTCGTTATATGGAGCGAGGAAAAGAGCAGACGATCGTATTTGCGACCCATTCAGCAGATGAAGTGAAAGTATTAGCAGACTATATTACTTTAATGAAAGATGGTCAATTAGCTGGTAGGTACGAGAAAGATTCATTAATGACGGTGTGGAAACGAATTTGGGTTCGAACTGAGGGAAAAGCCATCCCTTCAATGAATAGTATCTGTCAAATCAGGTCACAAGGATCTTTAACAGAATGTATCGTCTCAGATATTTATAAAGCTGAAGAAGAACTTAGTCGTCATGGTTTAACAATTGAAACTACGCAACAATTAGAATTAGGTGAAATTTTACGATATCTATTAAAATATGAAACAAATGTATAGGAAACTCGTATAAAAATAGAAAACGAGAAAGTGAGGGAATGAAATGACATTAAAAATAGCAAACATTACAAAGCGTTTCGGATCAGCCGTTGCGGTTGATCGCCTCTCTTTGGACATACCAAAGGGAGAACTGTTTGGGATGCTCGGGGCCAATGGAGCCGGAAAAACAACCACATTTCGAATGATGCTGGGACTGTTAGAGCCTTCAGAAGGTGAAATGACGTGGAGCGGAGAAAAGATTGATTACTCAAAGACCAATGTTATTGGGTATTTACCTGAAGAGCGTGGGCTTTACCCGAAATTAAAAGTAAGGGAACAATTGATTTACTTAGGGCGACTGAAAGGCATGCCTAAAAAAGACATTATCATTGAAATGAGAAAATGGCTGGAACAGTTTAAAATTGCAGAGTATGAAACCAAAAGGATCGAAGAGTTATCTAAAGGAAATCAGCAAAAAATTCAATTCATTGCAGCGATCATCCATAAACCTGAACTGCTTATTTTAGATGAACCTTTTAGTGGACTTGACCCAGTGAACGCAGAGTTGTTAAAAGAAGCGGTGTTGGAATTAAAGAATAATGGGACCACTATCATCTTTTCAAGCCACAGAATGGACCATGTAGAAGAACTCTGCCAATTCCTATGTATCATGCATCATGGTCGGCCTGTCGTCCAAGGGAATTTAAGAGAGATTAAACGCAGTTTCCGCAATAAATTTATAGTGATTGAGGGAGATCGCTCATTTGAAACGTTACGAGCATTCCCTGGAGTCATTAATTTTAAACAAAAACAAGAAGGCGTTCGTATCCAAGTGCAAGATGAGGCCGTAGCCAAACAAATCTTTGCTGAGGTAGCTAAAGAAGGATATGTGCGAAAATTTGAAGTTGAGGAACCAAGCTTGAAAGACATCTTTATCGAGAAAGTAGGGACGGACTATGCGTAACTTTAGTATCATTCTTGCTCATACATATAAAAATCGCTTACTGTCAAAGGCATTTTTAATTTCTACAGCCTTTACACTTTTATTTATGCTCATAATGATCAATATGGATCAAATTTTTATGATGTTTGAACGTGATGCAGAAGACCGTTTAACAACGGTGGCGGTACAAGATGAGCGTGGAGATTATTTTGAAGCATTATCAGATCAACTAGAAGTTCACGCGGATCAAATTGAGTTAGTTAACGTAGAGATGTCAGATGATGAGTTATTAGAAGTTGTCTCAACAGGAGAATACGAAGCAGCATTAATCGTTACGACAAACGAAGAAGGCGTACCACAAGCGACGTATTATTCTGATTCTTTAACTCAACAGTTTACTCCGATGCAACTTCAAAGTGCCTTGCAACAAGTTAAAGAATCGAATGCCGCAGAAGGATTGGGATTAAGCAACGAGGAATTAGCTGAGATTTATTCGCCCGTGGTTTTTGAAACTTCTACAGTTAGTGATTCGGCAAGATCTGAAACCGAACTAAATCAAGCAAGATCGATTGTATTCGTTCTAATTTTTATTATCTACTTTTCTGTGTTGCTTTACGGCAATATGATCGCAACAGAAATTGCAACAGAGAAATCGTCAAGAGTGATGGAAATCCTTGTGTCAAGTGCCTCTCCAGTTGCTCAAATGTTTGGGAAAATTGTTGGAATTGGGTTACTAGCCTTAACTCAGTATGCGTTAATTCTAGTTGTTGCAATCACGAGCTCAGTCGTCCGCTCAACAGATTCAGCTAATCCATTATCACAATTACAAGAAATGTTAGGTGGCGATGTAGCCCTCGATCTCATTGGATTTGCGATTCTCTTCTTTATTTTAGGCTATTTACTTTATGCGACACTCGCTGCCACTTTGGGCTCGCTTGTGAGTCGCACGGAAGATGTTAATCAAGTTGTTGGACCTATTAATCTTCTAGTGATTGTGGCGTTCTTTATTGCGATGTTCGGTTTAAATGCACCTGATTCAAGCTTTGTCACGATGGCGTCGTTTATTCCATTTTTCAGTCCGATGATTATGTTTTTACGGATTGGTGTATTAAATGTTCCTGCATGGGAGCTCGCTCTCTCAATCGGGATTCTGGTTGCCTCAATTGCCGCGCTGGCATTTATAGGAGCTAAAATCTTTAAAGGTGGCGTGCTTTTATATGGAAAGACTTCCGCGTTTAAATCGATTAGTAAAGCTCTGCAAATGTCGAAAAAAGAGTAGGGGAAACTGGAAACAAACAACGATTTGTGTCTCGAAATAGATGTGATATGATAAGCCTATCTAAAAAAGAAAGGAGGGCGAATGGATGATTGAAGTGATTACAGATATGACGATGCTCTGGTTTAGTGTCGTGATGACAGTTCTACTCGTTGCGGCGTTTGCGCGTGCGAATGTAGCCAATGTCTGGTATACCTTTCATGTCACGACAAAAGAACAAGTACTCCACACAGAGTGTACGAAGCTAGTAGTTACTTCACTGATTCGCCCTTCATCAAATGTGTATCGACCTAAGATACCTTCTGTTTTTGATAAGGGCCAATCAGACGATGAGCCACATTCTCTTGTTGTTTAACTTCAAACGTTAACACAACAAGGAGGATGACAATTGAAAAATTATAAATGGTTTATCTTGATGATAGTTCTTTTAATGGCACTTACGGGGTGTGCAGCAAATGGACAGCCGATTACTGCCGAAACAGAGGGAGTGTGGAATCACTTTTTTGTTTATCCGCTTTCTTGGTTACTAATCAGCGTGGCGGAATTACTAAATGGTAGCTTTGGTTTATCAATCATTGTCGTGACGATCGTGATTCGATTCTTCTTATTGCCTCTAATGGTAAAACAACAGAAGAGCAGTCGAGCGATGCAAGCCCTTAAACCAGAGATGGAAGCTCTTCAGAAAAAATATAAACAAGGTGAAAAGCGTGATCCAAAAGAACAGCAAAATATGCAAAAAGAGTTGATGGCTCTCTATCGTGACAAGGGTGTGAATCCAATGGCGGGTTGCTTGCCGCTCTTTATCCAGCTCCCAGTCATGATGGCGTTTTATTTTGCGATTATGCGGACAGAAGTTATTGCGCTGCACTCGTTCCTTTGGTTTGATTTAGGCCAACCAGATCCGCTTTATTTATTACCAGTTATCGCGGGAATTACGACATTCTTTCAAGTGAAGATGACGTCATTCCAACTACAAGATCAGATGAAAATCATTATGTACATTATGCCAGTCATGATTGTTGTTGCAGGCGTGACGTTACCATCTGCCTTATCACTATACTGGGTAGTGGGGAATGTGTTTATGATTATTCAAACCTATTTCATTGTAGTTCGCTTTGAGCAACTTAAGCTAAAAACCGAGATATCGAAATAAGATAGCGAGTAGGGACTTCTCTTTTTTGAGAGGTCCTTTTTTGGTTTACTCCGCGTTCACCCAGGACAACGTCTGTGCATACGATGGGCAGTGAAGGAGGGGTTAGATAATGAATCATACACAAGAAATGCAAATGCTCTGTGAGCAGTACATGAACCAAGCGGTGCACACGCAGTTAAACGGGCAACCGGGTTATAATGGAGTTGTAGAATATGTTGATAATGAGCATCTATACCTCATGGTGCCAGTAGATGACAATGGGCAGTACATGGATATGGCTTACATGATGAATGAAATGAATGGAATGCAACCGTTCGAACAAATGCAGCCATCTATGGATCGGCAGTATTACCCGTACTATCCTTATTACCAGCAGCCCTTTTACTATCCGTATTACGGTTACGGCCGACCTAGAAGGTGGAATCGTCTCATATTACCTTTAGCCGCCCTGACAGCTATTGCTTTATTGTAGAGAGAAGAGGAAGCGCCTTACTTAGGTGCTTCCTTTAATTTAAAGCTTTTTAAATATGGGAAATCTAGTTATTTCATGTTATTTGTCATGAATACATAGTCTGAAGTTGAGATATACGTGATAATAAGAAGCAAGTAAAAGATTAAAGAAATAGAAAACAAGGGAGAAACGACAAGATCCGTTCTTACCCGGGAAATATTCGACAGCATTCTTTGGTGCTTTATTGGACAGACTAATGAAGCTTACATGTTGTTAAACTTTTCCTTCAAAACTGGTTTAATTTATAGAATTAGTGGAAAATGTACTAAAATAGGTGTAAAGTCAAAAAGAATTAAGTTAATAGTAATTAAACGATTCGATAGACAAGAAGGAGGATTCGAGAATGGGACAGTATCTCGTTTATCTCGTTGAAGATGAACAAAACTTATCAGAAGTTTTAAAAGCCTATCTTGAAAAAGAAGGTTGGGAAGTTCGTGTATTTAATGATGGCGATGCAGCCCGAGATGCACTTGAGGACAAGCCGCATCTATGGATTCTAGATATTATGTTACCAGGAACAGATGGGTATCAATTATTAAAAGGAATTAAAGAAAATGGGGATACACCTGTTATTTTTATCTCTGCACGAGATCAAGATTTAGATCGTGTACTAGGTCTTGAGATGGGGAGTGACGATTACTTAGCCAAGCCGTTCTTGCCACAAGAATTAGTTATTCGCACGAAAAAGCTGTTGAATCGTGCGTATGGCACCTCATCACAGGATCAAAAGAAGATTGAATTAAATCAGTACATGATTGACCCAGTTGGACGTACTGTAGTTGATTCCGAAGTGAGTGAAGAGGAAATTGTTGATTTAACAACAAAAGAAATGGATCTAATCTTACTGCTAACAGGTGAGATTGGAAAAGCCTTTTCTCGTGAAAAAATTATCGAGCATGTTTGGGGCGAAAATTACTTTGGTTCAGAGCGTGCGGTCGATGATGTAGTGAGACGTGTTCGTAAAAAGATGCCTCGTATTCACCTAGAAACATTATATGGATACGGTTATAGGGTCCTCTCTTCATGATCAAAGTGAACTTAGCCAAACGAATTTGGCTTGCTTTTATTTCACTCATTGTTTTAGTAGGGTTATCGATCATTATTATTTATCCGATCTCTATTAAAGGAACATTAACAGAGGAAACGTATCGCTTGATTGAGACAGCTCAAACAAGATATGCGTATCCTTTACTAGATTTACTCGATCCTAAAGATGATAAGGGCGGTTTTATTGACCGACGTGAAGCAGGGGATATTGGACATTTCTTTATCCATGATACGGTCGGACGAGCTCCAGTGGGGAATGATTTTCCGCCTCCAGATGTATTAATGGAAATGGCTCAAAATGCTTACAAACAAGAATCATCCAGAGGTCGTTATGAAATTCAGTATGGCGAGGCAACTGTTTTTTATGTGATTTCAAAAGCACAAATTGAACGAACGCCCGGCTATCATATTTCATACATGTGGGATACGTATCGTGATCAAATGGTTAATCGGTTATGGGAAAGACTGTTGTATTTATTAATTTTGACAAGTGGACTAAGTTTATTACCAGCTATTTGGCTCAAGCATTATTTAAGACAGCCTTTGATTGTGCTTGGAAATCACTTAGAGCAGATTGCCAATCGCGACTGGAAAGAGCCTCTAAAGTGGGATGGCGATGAAGATTTCCAACGTCTCTCTGATCAATTTGAGAAGATGAGACAAAACCTAAATAGCTACGACCGGGCGCAAAAAACCTTCATTCAACATGCCTCGCATGAGTTGAAGACACCGATAATGGTTATTAAAAGCTATGCTCAATCGGTGAAAGATGGTATTTTACCGAAAGAAAATTTAGAACAAACGATGAATGTCATCATTGAAGAAGGGAATCGAATGGAACGTCGTGTTGTTGATATGCTTTATTACACGAAGTTGGATTCGTTAAAAGAAGAGACGCCAAAGCATGAAGAAATCATCTTTGGCTCAGTAGCCTTTCAAATTGAAGAGCGTTTCCGTGTGCAACGTGAGGACGTGAAAATCAAAATCAATGGTGCAGATACATTAATTCATGGCGATGCTGAACAGCTAGAGGTTTTATTAGAGAATCTCGTTGAAAATGCGTTGCGTTATGCAATAGATACGATTTGGATAACGGCCCAATCATTTGATGACCGTGTAGAAATTAGTGTAGAGAACAATGGTGAACCAATTCAAGAGGTCGATCTTCCGCAAATCTTTAACCCGTTTTATAAGGGTAATAAAGGGAAATTTGGATTAGGGCTTGCGATTGTTAAGCGTATTGCAGAATTACATCAAGGCTACCCTGAAATTGAGAATAGCGATGTTGGTGTGAAGTTCGTTATTACATTCCCTAGACCAGCTGTGATCGAACAACAAGTGAATAAAACGAAGAAGAAGGAGAAGAAGTCATAGTTTGACGCTTCTTCTTTTTCAATTTATACTTATTTCGGTACACTAATTAATTGTAAAGAAGGATTATTATATGAAAAATGCTGAATTTAAGCCGCTCTTAATGTTAATGATTAATATGTTTGTCATCATGATGGGGATAGGGCTTGTGATTCCAATTCTACCTTATTACATAGAAGAATTCGGGGCATCGAGTTTTGAACTTGGTTTATTGATTGCTGTTTTTTCCTTTATGCAGTTTTTACTAGCCCCGTTTTGGGGACGCTTGTCCGATAAGTATGGGAGAAAGCCACTAATTGCAATCGGAATGTTTGGATTTGCAGGTGCAGAATTTATTTTTGCGTTTGCAACAGACTTGTGGATGCTTTTTTTATCTAGAATGCTCGCAGGTTCATTTGGATCAGCGATCATGCCGTCAGCAATGGCCTATGTTTCAGACCGAACAACACCTGAGAGGCGGGGACACGGGATGGGAATGCTCGGGGCAGCGATGGCCTTAGGAATTGTTTTTGGTCCAGGGATTGGAGGCTGGCTTGCGGAATTTAGCTTAGCTCTTCCTTTCTTATTTGCCGGAGTTGCTGCTACATTAGCTGGTGTTTTCTCTTTGTTTCTATTACCTGAGTCATTAACTAAAGAAAAGCGTGTGGAGATGGCTCGTAATCTGGATCAGACCAATCAGTTTGTGCAAATGTGGCAAGCTTTGAAAAGTCCTGTAGGGTTTCTGCTCGTGTTGGTATTCGGTTTAAGTTTCGGACTTGCTAACTTCCAAACAATTTTTGGTTTGTATGCTTTGCATCAGTTTAACTACTCGCCTTCGCAAGTTGGTTTTATCATGGTGCTAGTAGGAATTATTGGTGCTGTTGCTCAAGGGGGACTTGTTGGAAGATTGACGCTTCGGTTCGGAGATGAAAAGGTCGTTCTCGGTTCGCTCTTATTGAGTGGGATTGGGTATGTTGTGATGTTACTAGCCTTTGATTTGGTCACAGTCATTTTAACAACGTGTTTATTCTTTCTCGGAAACTCTATTTTAAGGCCATCTGTTAATACAATGATTTCAAAGCTCGCAGGAGAACGACAAGGTATGATCATGGGATTAAATAATTCCTTTTTAAGCCTTGGTAATGTAGTCGGTGCTATCCTTGCTGGGGTCATGTTTCAATGGAGTATTTATCTTCCATATAGTATTGGCGCCTTAACGATGTTTATTGCCTTTGCTTTAACCATCTATTGGTTAGCTAAACGTAAGGATAAAGTAAATGCCCCTGCTTAATCGAATAGCTTAGAGACCTAAGTCGATCTAGAGGCCTAGGTTTCTTCGTCATGCAAATGAGAATTAGCTTTAAATTATGCTATACTAATTTTATTAACAAAATTTTAAAATGAGGTGAGACGATTGAGTAAAGGGATTCGTTATCAAAAAGTAGGCGACAAAATAGAGTCTTATTTATTAATCAAAACAGCTACTAAAGGGATTGCAAGTAATGGAAAACCCTTTTTAACATTAATTTTTGGAGATCATACTGGTGAGATTGAAGCGAAGTTGTGGGGATGTTCCCCTGAGGATGAGAGCGCATTCTCAAGCAAGGCAATCGTACATATTCAAGGAGATATCATTGAATACCGTGGACGTCTTCAATTGAAAATTTCAAGCATACGTCCAACGACAGCGATGGACAATGTGAAGGTAGCAGACTTTGTTCGTTCTGCCCCCATTTCACCAGAGGACATGCTAGAGGAAATTACGCAATACATTTTTGAAATGAAGAATCCAACAATCCAACGTGTAACTCGTTTCTTATTAAAGAAACATCAACAAGCATTTTTAGAGTCACCTGCCGCAACAAAAAACCATCATGAATTTGTTTCTGGCCTTGCTTATCATGTCGTTTCCATGTTAAAAGTGGCAAAAGATTTAGTTGCCCTGTACCCTTCATTAGATCATGATTTATTATATGCTGGAGTTATTTTGCACGATCTCGGTAAAGTCCGTGAACTCTCTGGTCCTATCGATACCACGTACACAATTGAAGGCAAATTGATCGGACATATCTCTATTGTCGTCAATGAGATCGCAGAAGCAGCAAAAGAACTTGAGATTGATGGCGAAGAAGTATTGATCCTTCAACATATGGTCTTAAGTCACCATGGTAAAGGGGAGTGGGGCTCACCGAAGGTTCCTGTTGTTCGTGAAGCAGAAGTTCTTCATATGATTGATAATATTGATGCGAAAATCAATATGATGGATCGTGCGTTAGAGCGAGTTCAACCTGGTGAATTTTCTGAGCGTGTGATGGCACTTGATAATCGCAGCTTCTATAAACCAACTTTTCATGAGCCACCATTAGATATCTAAGTTCTATAATTCCTTTTTCCCTCATAGTCTTTAATAAGATAAGACAAGCAGGGAGGAATTATTATGAATGAACGTCAAAAAAACCAACGACGTGCGCTGATTCTATTAATCATACTTGCGGTATTGTTTGTATTAACTCAAACAACACTAGGTGCGATTCTATTAGCCAGTCCGTGGTGGGTTTACTTTGTGATCGCAGGTATTCTTTTAAGCGGTTATTTATCAATGAAGTATTCTAAAGAAGAACATGAATTCGAACAAGAGTGGATTGAAAAAGAAGGTAACGTCTATATGGAACGATTGGCTGAAGAAAAGGCAAAGCGAGCAAAAGAAAGGTCGTAGCGAAATAGCTACGACCTTTTTTTCTTTATTTTACCCTATTGGTGATCTAATCCTCGACTTTAGCTAGGAGATACTCAAAGAAATCATTGAAAATTAGCATAAATTAGACGGATCTGAGTCCTGTGAGCGACTTGCGAGTACAGCTCGCGCGAAACGAACCCATTATCGCGCAAACTGTTTACTTTTCCGCGCGAAGTTTCTTCATTTCCGCGCAATTTTAGCAAGTTTTCGCGCAAACGCTTCAAAAAAATGGTAAAAGTTGAGTGGTACCGCTTCCGGTGGCTCCTTGGGTTGAGGGAAAACCGGTGAATCGAACGAAGTCAGAGAGCGACTTCTAATCGCTCCTCCTAGTTTTCCCTCAACCCAGAGCAGTCGCCTCCGCTTTTCTTGTCTAGCTGCGGTTGCCAGAGGCTCGTGGTCAAATAACCTGCCAGATAGAAAAGCATGAAGCGCTTTTCATCTGCCAGAACATTTGCATTACGCCTCTAAGCGGCAACCTCCGCTTTTCTTGTCTAGCTCCAGGGCTCAGCTGCTAGTGAAATTCCGTTCGCCTCGGTCGATAAGTCAACATCAGATCACTACGTTCTCTGTGTTTCCTTTATCTCGGTCGCCGCCCTCCATTTCATACGCCGCTGAACGAGCCCTTCCGCTTTTCTGTCTAGCTTCGGAGTCCAGTGGCTAGTAAAATTCCGATCGCCTCGGTCGATAAGTCAACATCGAATCACTACGTTCTTCGTGTTTCCTATATCTCGGTAGCCGCTCTCCATTTTATACGCCACTAAACGAACTCCTACACTTTTCTACTTAACAGTAAAATGTTGCGCCTACGATGACTAGTAGGATAAAGAGGATTACTAAGATTGTGAAGCCGTTATCGCTTTCGTAATGTCCATGTTGTTGTTGTTGTTTTGACATGCTATTCATCCTTTCGATTCCGTAGTTAGGGGGTTCCCATAATCTAACGTATGCAAATGTCTATGTTTTGACATAGGCAAATCTGGAATTTGGGCTTGGTTCTTTCAATCAAGGTAGGGAGATTGTCAGTGGAGGGCATCATATACTAATGAAGAAATACTTTTAACAACTTCTCATATAAGCAATCCAAATAGAAAAAGGCCATATGAGCATTTCTCATATGGCCTTAATTTTTATTCTGTTTCCGTTGATGCACTTTGATTAAATAGTTCAGCAAACTCAGGATCTTTCACATCAATGTTTGCATTTTCGATGAGATCATTTAATACTTCGTCAGTTGATTTTGATTGTTGTTGAATTAATGTTTCTTCAATATCATCTGCAAAGTCTTCATACTCTGACTTGCGGTCTGTAACTTTAATAATATGGAAACCAAATTCAGATTCAACCGCGTCACTTATCTCGCCAACTTCAAGGGCGAATGCTGCTTCTTCAAATTCAGTAACCATTTCACCAGGGCCAAATAAACCTAAGCTCCCGCCTCTAGATGCTGACCCATCCATTGAATACTCAGCAGCCAAATCACCGAATTCTTCTCCTGCTTCAAGTTTCTCAAGAACTTCATTCGCTGTTTCTTCATCTTCTACAAGAATATGACTTGCTTCTACTTGTTCAGAGTATTGCTCTGAATTCTCTTCGTAATAAGCCACTTTATCTTCTTCTGTTACATCAACATCAGATTTAGCTAATTTATCAAGAACGATTGGTGGAACAACCATATCTTCGACGAAGGCGTCCATGGAATCATAGCTCATGTTAAATTGGTTATCTAAAGTTTCAAGTAATTCCTCATCCGATTCTACATTCAGTTGTGATTTGAAGTTTTGAACACCTTCTTCAATCTCTTCCTCTGTAATCCCAAGATCGTCCTGAGCATTCGCAATAATTAGGCGTTGGACCATTTCTTCTAATGTTGCATCGCCATAACGTTCTTTCATTTTGGCATAGAGCTCAGCTTCCGTTAGCTCAGTACCATCTACTATCGCTACTACAGCTGATTCTGAAGTTGTTTCCTCATTATTGCATGCTGCAAGTACTGTAATACAAGCAATTCCAACAGCTGCGATCATACGTTTTTTCATTCATTCCACTCCTAGAAATAATTTCATGTTAGATGAGTGTGCGATTATTTTGGTTAAACAAAATAAATCATTCATCATGGTTTCCATTTTTTGATTTAATAAAGACCTTATAAAGCGCGCTTTCATATGATATTACAGACATTACTATACCATAAAAAAACAAGCTTGAGAAAGGTTTTCCAACAGGACTCTGACGTTGAAATGATTATAATAGGTCATTCGCCTAGTACCTATATAAGGCAATTGCATAGTATATCCTAACAAAGTAAAGAGGAGGTGTTCTTATGTCTCACTCATATAGCGGTGGTTTCGCGTTAATCGTCGTATTGTTCATCTTACTAGTAATCGTAGGTGCAGCTTGGTGCTAGACTAGCACCAACACCTCTGTACGGAAGTAACATATTACTAATGGAAGGGAGGATTCTCTCATGGGTCACTCTTATGGATATAACGGATTTGCGTTGATCGTTGTATTATTTATTCTTTTAGTGATTATTGGCGCTTCTTGGTGCTGCTAATCACTATATACAAGAAGAGACTGGAACCTTTTCAAAGGCTCCAGTCTTTTCGTTGTGAAGCGAGAGATAACCTTCGCTTTTCTGTCTAGCTCCAGGGCTCAGCGACTAGTGAAATTCCGTTCGCCTCGGTCGATAAGTCAACATCAGATCACTATGTTCTCTGTGTTTTCTTTATCTCGGTCGCCGCTCTCCATTTCATACGCCGCTGAACGAGCCCTTCCGCTTTTCTGTCTAGCTGCGGCTCCTTGGAATTCGGGGAAAACCGGTGAATCGAACGAAGTCAAAGAGCGACTTCTTATCGATCCCCCTAGTTTTCCCGAATCCCAGACCAGTCGCCTCCGCTTTTCGTGTCTAGCTGCGGTTGCCAGAGGCTCGTGGACAAATAACCTGCCAGATATAAAAGAAAAAAGCGCTTTTAATCTACCAGAACATTTGCATGACGCCTCTAAGCGGCAACCTCCGCTTTTCTAAGTAAACATGAATTTTACATAGGTTGATGTTAGTAGGATGGTCATGAGGATGTTTATGGTTCTGAACACTTTAGGTTGTTTTTCGGTTGGGATTTCTTTGCGTTCACATAAGGCGTCCGTCATTGAATTGATCATGAACAAGATAAATAGAGCAAAAAACACAAGGAAAAAGAGCATCAAACTGCCTCCAGTCTAGCTTTGTCTTATCTTAAACTTTATCAAAAATTTCAATAAAAAGATAGAAGAATGCTTGATTTAGTTTTTGGCAAAAGGGTATTCTCACTGTAATATATGAAAGTGTAATGTATTTTACGCATAGTTATATGCTAAATGAGGTGGGGAAAGTATGAGAGAACAGAAGAAAAGATGGTTTCCTTTTAAAGGAGCATTTTTGGTCTTGTTAGGTGTTAATATTGTAGCAATCATAGCTGTGGTTGTCATGGTATCTAGATTAACTGTACCAATCGATCAAGAGTATTTCGAGTCATCAGCTCCTGTTGATAGAGAGGCAGCCTTTACAATCGAAACATCAAAAAGTAAATTGAACGGGTTGATTGCTAAGGAAATTGAAAAAGAGGATCAGGGTGTTCCCTATGTTGTAGAAATTGGGGATGAGTTGATTGAGTTTAGATCGGCGTTTGAGTTATTTGGGCAACAAATACCGGTTCAAATGAGTTTTGATCCGGAAGTGACAGACAATGGGGATATTGTTTTACATGCAGAGCAAATCTTTGTCAGTGTTTTTGAAATGCCAGCAGATCGAGCAATGCAAATTATTAAAGATTTTACGGATATGCCAGAATGGGTCGAAATTTACCCAGCTGATCAGCTCGCTCATATTAAAGTAACGGAAATCGACGTGGACCCTTCAATTGAATTTCGCGCACAGACAATTAATATAGCAGAAGATCAATTTGTTTTTGAAATGATATTAGTTGATTGAACATAATGTGGATGAAAAGGAGTACGAGTAGATTCATTACTTGTATTCCTTTTTTATATTTGAAGAAGATTAGTTAGAATTTTGTGTTAAAATAATTGTGGATGAATTTGGTGTAAGAGTGAAGAGCTTGCAAGTTTTTAGCTAATACGGTCAGGCACTGTATATTTGAAATAGTGATCTGCAATTGGAGGGCTTACAAATGAACAGAATTAATTTGCTCACTTTAGGAGTTAAAAACATCGACCAATCGTTAATATTTTATCGTGATGGATTAGGCTTTGAGACAACGGTTAGTGAAAATAGTCCTGTAATTGTGTTTTTCAATAATAAAGGAACAAAATTAGCGCTATACCCATTAGATGAGTTGGCAAAAGATATAAACGAGGAGGAACCGCCTGCTCGCAGTGGGTTTCCTGGAATCACTCTTGCTTATAACGCCCAATCAATTAATGAAGTGGATCAAATATTTGAAAGAGCAAAACAAGCAGGTGCAAAGGTTCTCAAACATCCTCAACGGGTTTTCTGGGGAGGGTACAGCGGGTACTTTGCTGATCCAGACGGTTACTATTGGGAAGTAGCATACGGTGAGGATTGGGAGTTTGATGAAAATGAAATGTTGGTGATTAAGTAACGAATGGATGTGGCTCATTATGAAAATTAGACAAGTCATACATAAAGACGCAGAGAAGTTAGAGAAATTAATTAAGCAGGTCGAGTCAGAATCCGACTTTATGTTAATGAATCCTGGTGAAAGAAAAACGACCGTGGAGCAGTTTAAGAAACAAATGGATCATTTCGATAAACAAGAAAACGCTGTGATATTTGGAGCAGAATTAGATGCCCAATTGATTGGCTATTTAATGGCCATCGGAGGGAGTGTTGAAAGAACAAAGCACTCTGCTTTTATTGTTGTTGGGATCTTAAAAGAATATCGAGGCAAAGGAATTGGAACGAAGTTATTTGAACGATTAGATGACTGGGCAAGAGAAGTGGGTCTTGTTAGACTAGAGCTCACGGTTGTCACAAAGAATGAAGCTGGTTTATCTTTATACACGAAAAGTGGGTTTGAGATTGAGGGTTTAAAAAGAAGGTCATTAAGTATTGATGGTTTATTTTATGATGAACATTATATGTCAAAACTCCTTTGAACTAGTAAAGGTCTATAACTTAAATAAAATAAGGAAGAACATTGGAGAACAATCATCCAATGTTCTTTGTTGTGAAGAATATGGCTATTTGCAATCCGCAATTCTCACAATGAATGAGGCCCCTATTTTTAGTAGGCAAAAAATATCCCCAATATAATATTTAGAAAATTGTATACGTTTTCCTTTTATCATGATAATCTAATTTTATAGATTATCAATCTGTAAAATTAGATCGACGGAGAGTGGAGGAGAATGCTGTGGATCATAGACCTTTAGATATTTCTGTAGAACAGGCTAAGTTACTTGGTAGTGCTTTACGTGTAATGATCATTGGTCAATTAGTGAACGAACCGAAAACATCAAAACAAGTTGCCGATCAACTGGGCGAGTCTGGCGGAAATGTGCATTATCATATTAAAAAGTTACATGATGGTGGGTTGTTGGAGCTTGTTTTTGAGAAACAAGTTGGAGGCGTGACTGAAAAATATTATAAGTCAAAAGCAAAGTGGTTTAATTCTCCTGGAGATACACCGGTTGATCAAGCGTTAAGAGATGATTTTGATGCGAAAAGCTCGACGGCACTAAGTCTTCGATTACAGTTAACGACTGAACAAAAAAATGAGATTGAGGATGAATTTAAGGCGTTTCTAGAAAGATGGGTAGAAAAAACAAGTCGAAATGATAGTAATGACAGTGAAGAATTTAGTATCGGGGTGAAGATTAATTCAACACAACCTAAACAGCAAGCATTGGAGGAGTAGATATGAAACTATTTTTCAATAGAGACTTCTCTTGTCTCTTCTTTGGTCGCGTGGTTACCAATATTGGTGATACGATGTATGCGGTTGCTGCAATGTGGTTAGTGGCTGAACTAGGAGGTTCCACATTTTATACAGGTCTAGCAGGCTTTCTCACGATCTTTCCTCGGCTTGTTCAATTTTTGTCAGGTCCAGTTATTGATCGAGTGCCGATTCGACTCTTATTAGTAAGTACACAAGTAGTCCAATCAATCTTGCTGCTCATCATCCCGGTCGCTCATTATACGGGTTTCTTATCAGTGGCACTAGTTCTAATCATCTCACCGATCATCACGACGTTTAATATGTTTGTCTATCCTGCACAAATGGCGGCTCTGCCAACATTTGTAGAGAAAAAAGAATTAACCAAAGCAAATTCCTTATTCACTTTCGCTTACCAAGGGATTGAAACGGGCTGCAATGCCATTGCCGGAGTCTTAATCGTTGCTGTCGGTGCAATTTCTGTGTATTTGATTGACTCTGTTATGTTTTTAATTGGTGCGATCCTATTTCTTATGATACAAACACCTAAAAAGCAAAAGGTCCAGATTAAACAGGAGAGAGAGTTGTTGAGTACTCATTTTAAAAGATATATATCGGATTTGAGCGAAGGGACAAAGATCTTATTTGGTAAGAAAATTGCGCGTTTATTATTAGGTGTTATGACGATTAATTTCGTAGGAGGAGCGACCTTTGTCGTCTTACCAGCATACAGTCAGTATCAAGGTGGGGCTGAAGTTTATGGGATGTTATTAATGGCACAGGCATTAGGTAGCTTAATAGGAGCTTTACTTGCACCTTACCTGAAATTAGAACGGTTTGGAATGGGGAAGGTTTACGCTATTGCATTTTTACTGAGTGGTTTACTTTGGGGTATCGCTGTTTTCGCTCCTTCGATGTGGTTAACTGTTATTCTCTACGGAGTGGCATGGGTGCCAGGTGGTGTAACGAACATCCTGATTAATACATGCTTACAAAAAGGCATTCCAGAAAGATTACTTGGAAGAGTGTTTTCCGCTGCATTTAGCCTAAGTGGAATTGCGATGCCAGTAGGATCTCTTCTCGGTGGGCTTATCGGATTGTATATTCATAGCATGTACATTATTTCCGCAAGTGGACTGATTGTAGCTTTAGTCGGGATGTTCTGGTTAGTGGATCGAACGACACAATCATTACCGAAGATTGAGGATTTTAATGAAGAAACGTTCATCCCTAAGGAACTTCAACTTAAAGCGAATTAGTTGGTGGAGAAAAGGCTCAGAATGATAATAATAAAACGGTTTTAGAGCATGATTTCACTCTCATAGTCATGCTTTTTTGTTACGATAAAAAAGAATTTATATAAAGTTTGTATACAAATTTTTAGTTGATTCGTTCTATCTATGTGAAAGGAGTTGAAGCAATGGCTAAGCCCTCAGAAGATGAAATTATAAAGCTTTCCAACGAAGTCTATCATAGATTATGTTCGATGGGGGCCAATCCGCAAGATGCAAAAGAAATTGTTCAAGAGTCTCTGTATCGTGCATTTCTTCACATAGATGGAATCGAAGCTGCATCTTTTCGAGCCTGGGTGTATAAAGTAGCAATTAATCAGTATTACGATTTGTGTCGCAGGACAAATCGATTTCCTACAACCGAGATTGATGAACAATTGTACAAATCTGTTGGTTCAATTGAAGATGATCTTCTAGGTAGAGAAAGAAAAGGAGAGCTTAATCGAGCAATGAGTGAATTAAAGCCACTTGAAAGAGGTCTTATTCAGAAAAAGTACGAAGAAGGCTATTCTTATAAAGAGATCTCTTCCTCGTATCAAATGAAAGAAAGTCAAGTGAAAACGTATTTATATCGAGCAAGAAAGAAGTTAGCCAAGTTGATAAGGAGAGAAGAGCTATGAAGGAATCACCATTTAAGCCAGATGAATTAAACAAAGTGATGAATAAAGCCAAGCGAAAAAGCTTGTTTCGAAATATTGTTATTTCGGTTGTGACACTTCTCGTACTAGGTACACTGTTAGTCTATGTGAATAACTACATAGTAAATCGTGCTTTTGACCGAGCTGACCATCGTGATCAATTACTCCTTTCTATCACACAACCGAACGTGGAACGGAGTGGAACAACTAGAGATTTTAATATTTTATCTGGTGACTATTCCTATCAACAATATAAACAAATTGAGGATAAAGTTGTACCATGGGGCAGAGAGTTTAGAACGTTTAATGCATTAGGGCAAAATTCGCATCGTGTACCACGTGATGAAGTAACGATGATAAACTCGGAGGATCAAAGAATCTATCACTCAGTCAGTGGTCAAAGACTGATGCGCTTTTACCACCCTCTTACCAAGTATGAGGTGATGCATGATGACCTAGAATTGATTGAACAAGCACCGGGTGATGCCGTGATGGAAGTGGCCCTCTCTTTTGATCAAGGCTATACGGTAGGAGAGGTACGAGATTTTTTAGGTCTTCAAGGTAAGATCACTTGGTTCTGGGCAAACCAACACACAGAGGATACTTCAGAGACTATGTATGAACGCACAATGGGAGGATATCAAGAATCAATCGTCTATGGGTTTAATGCAACTGGATTACAGGGTGAAGGTGACAGAGTCCATCAAACAGAAGGAGATTACCTCCATTTGTTAGAACAGGTAAAGGAGAGCGGTGCATACTCACATCATATTGATCACTTAATCCAAGCAGCACATGATCATATTGGAACGGGTTTAATCCTAGGTGTAGTCGTAACAGGGACGAAAGAAGAACTCCAATCATTAGAGCAAGAAGAGAAAGTAAGAGCGATTTCCCTCGGGGCTGTAGTAACTGAATTCTAGAAGTTTACAGTGTTGATAGACAAATGTTAAAGTTTACTTATCATTACTGGGGGAGTGCTAAATATGGATACAGTTAATTGGGGATCTGCTCTTTATCAACTCGTAGCGTTCACAATTCCATTATTATTAATTGGTCTCATTATATGGCTCATCAAGTCATCGATGAATCGGAGTAGACAATTAAAAGAAATTCAAGAGAACTTAGAAGAGATTAAGAAGCAAAATCAACAACAAAAATAAAAATGATGCGATTACTTTATGTGGGTAATCGCTTTTTTGTATGGAAGAAATTGAACGAATTTGAGCGAAGGTAATGAGGTGTTTAAGGAGGTTGTTAGGGTTACTTCCTAGAATGACACCTAGCAACTTATACATAAAAAAGACCAAGTAACTACTCACTTGATCTTTTTGCTAGATTGCTTGTTTGATTAAAATGTGGATGCCTTCTGAGTAATCTCCAACAAAGCACTTCTTCGGTGCTCTGAATAAGTAGGACGCATAGGTTAAATCGTAAAAGGCTAAACCGAAGTTAACCGACGTTAGGATCGAAAAGTAAGGCAAGAGATCAGGCCTCATAAATGAACCGATCGCACATGCCGATGTAATGATCACTAGTGGTGAAAGCAACGCCAAAATATATATATTTTTTGATAATGGATTAATTAATTTTATTGTCATAGTTGGGATTGCTTTATTTGAACCAAATTTTACTTTTGCACGGCCACCAGAGAGCCAAATTGGAATACAGTGTAGGATTTTATGTGCAAACACTAAAGATAGTAGTCCGCTGAAAAAGGTGAAAAATCCAAACTGAGTAAATTCTGTTGTTGGTACAATCGTACTCATAATCAAATAGTAAAATAAAAACGATAACAATACAGTACTGCATGCAAACATAATCAGGCGTAATGAGCCGTAATCACGAGCAATATTAATAGTTTTCCAGCAATTCATCTCTAAGTTGCACCTCCCGAACCCATTTGACTAATTTACGCCCTTTTTGAGGAGAATGCAATAGGTCCGACAAAAATAAAAGGATTTCGACAATAATAATATTTTGTCCGTACAGTAAAAGAAAAAGAGTTGATTCATCGAATGAATCAACTCAAGTCTGAGAACGTAGGCTACGCTTGATTATGACGATTCTTTTTTAGAATCTTGTTCATTAATGAGTGCTTGTCGGGGCAATAGCGTCCCATCCTCTTCTATAAAATCATTCTCAAATTTATGCATCGACTTTTCAAACATCTCAATAAAATCAGGTCCATAAATATGTCTAAGAATGCTCATAGTTTCAGAGAATTCAGGGAATTTTCCGTATAGTTCTTTAATTGGTAAGGCTCCCTTATACACTCCATACGTATCTGATTTATATCCATCTAGTGTTTGCAAAAACATCTCTCGACCTTCGGCTGTTAAACAGACGTACGTGTTGCGTTTGTCATTTTCCTTTTTAGAAAAGGTTAGAAATCCACGTTCTTCTAATTTTTTCGAGAAGTTAAATGCTGTTGAAACATGCATAACACCGAATTTCGCAATGTCAGAGATGGATGCCCCGTCTAAATGATAAGCAATCCACAAAATATGGTGTTCATTAATGTTTAAGTCGAATGGTTTGATCCAGGCTTGCCAGTCTTTCTCAACAGACTTCCATAAGGCTTTACTAAGTTGAGCAACTTTTAAGCTGAAGATCATGGACTGTTTTAAAGAGTAAGGTTCATTTTCCTCCATGTTTCTCCCCCTAACGATGATCTTTGTCTTTTTTTATGCAACAGAAGCTATTTTTGAATACTTTTATTACTTATTATGACAATATTCTACTAGAATGAAAAGAGAAATCCTCTAGTTTTTTAAAAATTTTATAAAAATAGTCTTTTTAGAGCTGCTTCATCTTTTCTACACGCTTTTGCAAATCCTCTGTATCTTGTCGTAATTGATCTATGCTTGGTTGAACATCTCTTTTCCAATCCTCAATGCTATCTTTCACTTCAGTACTGACTTCTTTGATCGATTGAATGCTTAATTGCGTCGTTTCATTCACTTGTTCTTTAAGGGCAGCTGTATCTGCTCCAAATTGATTTAATCCATTGCGAAGTTTATCAAAGTTAGTCTTACAGCACTCTTGTATTTCTTTTCCAGATGTCGGCGTAGATAGAAGGGTTGTAACTCCTGCAATCGTTGCTCCGACAGTGATTCCGGTCAAAAGGGACTTCAAGTTCATTCTACTCACCTCATTTATGATTTTTTAGCGTCATTTGTTTAAAAGTAGTTTCATACATTAGAAAAAGGAGGGATATGGACGATGCATGCTTTTATTTTATTAGTTATATCCTTTTGTTTACTGATGTTGTATGGAGGTATTTATTCTACCTCACGTCTTATTCAATCACGTTCTTCGGACGACCTTTCGTTTTGGAGAAAGAAAATGGCGATTATGTTCTCTAGTGCCATCTTAAGTGGGGCCTTGTTTGTATGGCTTTTATCATATGTGTGATGGAGAGCTGCGGCTGTTGCAGCTTTTTTTCTTATACATGTTTTCGTCTAAAGTCATTCATAAAGGAATGGAGGGCTTGGCAAGCTTCCAGTGGAACAGCATTATAGATCGAAGCACGACAGCCACCAACCGAACGATGCCCTCCTAGACCGACAAAGCCGTAATGTGTCGCTTCCTCAAGAAATGCTTTTGTTAATTCGTCAGTTGGTAGGGTGAAAGTAACGGTCATTTTCGAACGGCTATCTTCTGTTGCGTGACCTTGATAGAAGCCATTACTAGTATCGATCGCTTCATAGATTAATTGAGCTTTCTGTTCATTATACTCTTCTAATGCAATAGCCCCGCCTTGAGTATCTGCCCAGCTCAACACATTACGCAGCATATAGATCGCAAATGTTGGTGGCGTGTGGTACAAAGAATCGGCTTTGACATGTGTACTGTAGCTCAGCATGGTAGGTAATTGTTCTTTTACTCCAGCTAGTAAATCATCACGAATAATCGCAACGGTTACCCCAGAAGGACCGAGGTTTTTTTGAGCACCTGCATAGATCATGCCAAACTTCTTAATATCTAAAGGACGTGATAATAGATCACTCGACATATCTGCGATCAAAGGGACATCCCCTGTATCCGGAAAGCTTTGCCACTGGGTCCCATAGATCGTGTTGTTTGATGTGATGTGTACATAGGCATAGTCATCAGCGAGAGAATTCTCATTAATCGTTGGAATTGATCTATATTTTTGTTCTTTAGAAGTGGCTAACGTCGTTGTTTCTCCGATTAACTTAGCTTCTTTTAGAGCTTTTTCTGACCAAGAACCACTTAACACATAACCTGCTTTTTTTCCTTCGTGAAGAAAGTTCATAGGAATCATTGAAAATTGTAAGCTAGCGCCACCTTGTAGGAAAAGGACTTGATAATTATCAGGAATGTCTAATAGTTTCTTTAATAAGCTTTTAGCTTCTTGGTGAACAGATTCGTAGGCTTTGCTACGGTGACTTAATTCCATCACGGACATTCCTGTATCATCAAAATTAAGTAATTCTCTCTGAGCTTTTTCTAAAACAGATTTAGGTAAGGCTGATGGACCTGCATTGAAATTGTAGACATTTTTCTTCATTGCGCTTTCCACTCCTTTAGTTCTTCACCACAGTAATGATTGATAATACGATTATCGTACCATAATTTATTAGAAAAAAAAGAGGAATTTATGATATTTTCAGAATTAACTAAAAAGAACTGACCAAAGAAGGTCAGTTCGTAATATGTGCAGCAATGGCAGCTGCGATTTCTTGGAGGTCTTCTGGTTTATAGTCGGAACTATGATCTTTCCAAACAGCACCGAACCCATCGCCTTGTCCGTAACGAGGGATGAGATGGACATGATAATGAAACACTGTTTGTCCAGCTGCTTCTCCGTTATTGTTGACAATATTTAACCCTTCAGGCTGGTAGGTAGCTTTGATGCCTTTGGCGATCTTAGGAATGACGGAAAATAAATGACTAGCTACTTCTTCGTCTAACTCAAAAATGTCTGCTTGGTGAACTTTAGGAATAACAAGGGTATGTCCTTTCGTTACTTGACTAATGTCAATAAAGGCAAGAACATGTTCGTCCTCATATACCTTTGCTGCGGGAATTTCACCTTTTACAATTTTACAAAAAATACAATTAGGATCAAATGTCATCATCATCAACCTTTCTGATTGGGAGTATTTTCATGTTTCTACTATATCGTAGCAACGATTCTAGGTGCAAGTGTACAACCTGTTTTGTAACAGGTAGAACTTAGGTTACTGTTATTGTCACAGTGTTGAAAAATATGGTATCATAATTATAAGAATATTTAAATAAATCATTCAAAGGAGGAACAATTATGCATGTGCCTTTAGTTTTGCTTGATTTTTTAGATCGGGCAGTGGAATTGTACGGCGATAAGCCTGCGATCGTGGGTCGTGACAGAACACTTACATATGAACAGCTTAACAAGCGTGTTCAACAGCTTTCTCATGGACTGAAGGACTTACAAATTAACAAAGGCGATAAAGTAGCGTATCTTGCTCCTAATACAGAAGAGATGCTAGAAGGATTTTATGGGTTGTTTCAGGTAGGGGCTGTGATGACCTCATTAAATACGCGGTTAAAGCCTGAAGATTACTTGTTTATTTTAAATCATAGTGAGAGTCAGCTTCTATTTGTGGACTACGAGCTATTACCACTTATTGAACCTGTGATTGATAAGTTAGAAACGGTGAAACAGGTCATCGTCCATGGTGGAGATGAGAGCGGGGATGTTGGTCTACCATATGAGCGATGGCTCAGTCAGTTTGAATCGACACCATTTGCTCGTGTGCCACTTGATGAATCAGATCTTGCAAACATTTTGTATACAAGTGGAACGACAGGAAATCCAAAAGGGGTCATGCTCACTCATCGTAGTAACTATCTTCATGCCCTATCGACTCAGCACCATCTAAGAGTGAGTGACCAAGACCGATTATTGCATATCCTACCAATGTTTCACGTAAACGGATGGGGTTCCCCGTTTTACTATACAGCGAATGGAGCGACACAAGTGATGCTTCGGAAGATTGATCCTGAGTTAATTTTTAGGAAGATTGAAGAAAATGATGTGACGATTGCTCATATGGCACCTACTGTTTTAAATTTGTTACTAGAATATGCAAAGCAAAAAAACATCTCTAAAAAGACTAACATGCGCGTTGTGATTGCTGGGTCAGCCCCTCCACCTGCCTTTGTAACGAGAGTCGAGGAAGAATTAGGTTGGGAGTTTATTCAAGTGTATGGTATGACAGAAACGAGTCCGCTTGTGACAACCTCTCAAATTCGTTCAGAACAGCAATCCTTTGATCAAGAGAAAAAAACGCGGTTAAAAGCAAAAACAGGTTATCCAATGATAGGCTCAAAAGTTCGAGTTGTCAACGAGTTAGGCGAGCCGATCGAACCGAATGGAAAAACAACGGGTGAAATTGTTGTTCGCTCAAATGGCGTGATGGAAGGCTACTGGAAAAATCCTGAAGCGACGAAAGAAACGATTCGTGACGGATGGCTTCACACCGGAGATATGGCGACAATGGATCAAGACGGATATATGGAAATTGTTGATCGTAAAAAAGACGTTATCATTAGTGGCGGGGAAAACATTTCTTCTATAGAAGTAGAGGGTGTATTATATGAACATCCAGCCGTACTCGAAGCTGCTGTGATTGCCGTTCCTCATGAAAAATGGGGAGAGGTGCCACATGCAGTCGTCGTTCTAAGAGAAGGCGAGCAGTTAACGGAAGAAGACGTGATTAGCTTTGCTAGAAGTAAGATGGCTCATTTTAAAGCACCGAAAAGTGTCGTGTTTGCTGACGCACTTCCAAAGACAGCATCGGGAAAAATTCAAAAGGTGCAAATCCGCAAAGAATATTGGGGAGAAGGCACGCGAATGGTTAATTAATTTTATAGGTAAGAACAGTTCTTTACAGTTGTGTGAAGAGCTGTTCTTTTCTGTGTATACATAGAAAACTCATGCTATAATACATCCATAGTCGCTCAATGAAGGGGCAGGGTCAGATGAAAAAAATAATTTTAATGTTCGCTATTATCCTACTTATGATTCCGACAGTGGGCTGTCAAAACCACGAAATGGAAGATGAGAGCTCGACTGATCACGATCAGCACAACATGATGATGGGTGATCTACATGAAGAAACCACTTCTGCAGAACAATTGCCAACCTTTTTATCTCATCATCATGAGAACATTAGTGACATTTATGAACGCACACCTCACTATCAAGATTTATTAGAACAAATGCCTTGCTATTGTGGGTGCGGAGAGTCAGTTGGACACCGTAACACATTTGATTGCTTTATTCATGAACGAGGAGAAGATGGTTCGGTTGTATGGGATGATCACGGAGCCAAATGTGGAGTCTGCTTAGAGATCGCACATATTTCGATGGAGCTCTATGATAACGGAACGTCGCCAGGCGATATACGTGATTTTATTGATGAACGTTACCAAGAAGGTTTCGCAGAGCCAACAGACACACCACATCCAAATGCCTAAAACCCGCGTGAGAAGTAACTTTTATACAGTTACTTCTTTTTTAGTTTGAAGGTTTTTCTTCAATTAGTGGAGAAGGTAGTGGACAGTTTGGTAAGATAATGAAGCAAGGGAGGCGAATAAGAATGAAAGAACGCTTAAAAATTGAACAGTTAACTGGTGGATATCATCCGAAAAAGCCAGTTTTACACGATGTGAATTTCACGGTTAATGAAGCGGAGATTGTCGGGCTAATTGGGTTAAACGGTGCCGGAAAGAGTACGACGATCAAGCATATATTAGGGCTTTTGGATGCACAAAGTGGAAAAGTAACGATTGAGGGAAAGTCGTTTCAAGATGATCCGAATGAATATCGTCGTTCGTATGCCTACATACCAGAAACACCTATTTTATATGATGAATTAACTTTATGGGAGCATCTTGAATTAACAGCTCTTGCCTATGGGCTCGAGCAAAAGGTATTTGAAGATCGAGCAGAGGCCTTGCTTGCAGAGTTTAAGATGACAAGAATGAAGAAATGGTTTCCGAGTCACTTCTCTAAAGGAATGCGACAAAAAGTCATGATTATGAGTGCTTTTATGGTCGAACCGCCTGTGTATATTGTCGATGAACCGATTGTTGGTTTAGACCCACTAGGGATTCAGTCGTTTTTAAACTTTATCTCAGATATGAGAGCGCGTGGAGCGGCTGTCTTAATGTCGACCCATATTTTAGCGACAGCAGAACGTTATTGTGATCGCTTTGTCATCCTGCATCACGGGAAAGTTGTTCTTACAGGAACATTAGAAGAAATGCGTCAGCACCTATCGCTTCCAAACGCGACACTTGATGATATTTATATTGAGATGACGAAGGAAGATCTGCTATGAAAGATGGTATGACATTATGGCGCGAGCGTGTCGGTGCGTATTGGAACGAGGCGATTCGGTATTTACGTTTAATCGGAAACAGCGGGTTTTTATTTACGGTTTATTTTTTATTTTTGATTGGGAGCTACTATTATAGTCAGCTGTTGCAAGAGCTGCCAGAATCGTTCCCAGCCTTTTGGATCTTTATGATTTTGTTTGCGATTGTATTGGCACGTGGGAGAGTTCGGACATTTGTAAAGGAAGCGGACGTCGTCTTCTTACTTCCTTATGAATCAAAATTAGATCGGTACTTCAAGGCTTCACAGATCTATTCCTTTTTGTTTCAAGCGTTTTGGTTAACATTGATCTTTATTGTATTAGCCCCGTTATTCTCGTTACGAGTGGCTGAGGAGGCAGGAAGTTTTGGTTTTGTCTTATTCCTACTTTTGATCGTCAAAGCCTGGAATATGCTATGTATTTGGCAGGAACAACGATTTAGAAGTGACGGAGAGCGAGTGTCACACTTTTTCTTACGATTATTGGTTAACGCTGCGTTTACGTTTTTATTGTTCTCTGGTGCTGATCTATTGTATATTGGTGCAATATTAGTTGTTATGGCGTTATTATACGGTATCTATTATATGAGAGTCGTACGTCAATTTTCACTGAAATGGGATCACTTAATTACTGTTGAGCATAAGATGGTGATGTTTTTTTACCGCATTGCCAATGCCTTTACAGACGTCCCACAGTTAAAAGAACAAGTGCGAAGCCGATCGTATTTAAATGTGCTGCTTCCATTTTTATCGGTCAATCGGAAGTCTGTGTATCATTATTTATTTGCTCGGACTTTTATTAGAGCGAATGATTATTTAGGAATCTATGTCCGTCTAGTTGTTGTCGGAAGCTTCATAGTAGCGATTTTACCGAGTGGTTGGCTAGAAATTGCTGTGTTGTTATTATTTATGCACATGGTGATGATGCAACTATCGACATTATGGTTTCATTATGACACGAGTATGTGGGTCGATTTATACCCAACAAAAGAAGAAGACAAAAGCGATGCTCTAACAGCGATCAGTTTCCGACTTCTTCTTATCATGATAGCTGTGCTAACAGGGGTGCTATTGATTAGCTCCACCCTCGTGATGGCAGCCATTGGGTTAGTAGCGGGGATAGCCTTTAGCTATGTAGGTAGTACGAAATGGATTCATAAACGAAAAAAGCAAGCATGGTCATAAACGTTCCGTCATGTCATAACATGAAAAAGACATGGAGAGGAGGATGCCAGTGTATAGAGATGTAGCAGAAGAAGAACTGTCTAGGTGGAGAAGGAAGATCTTAAAACGTCCCTCGATGACAGGTCGTTACACGAAGAAATTACAAGGGAAAATGAACACCTTTGTACCAGAGAAGGTTCATACCGTCGTTTCGACAAGCATTAAAAACATGGTCCAAGCAACGCTTGCCGGTTCAGAGTATACATCGAAGAAAGAACCTCTTTATGATGTTAGTTTAGAACGTCGTGAGGAGGAAGTACGTCAGTTGATCAAAAAGTATAAACGTACCGCAGCCGCTGAAGGTGCAGGAACAGGGGCAGGTGGTATTTTACTTGGTATAGCGGATTTCCCATTATTACTTGGGATCAAGATGAAATTTCTTTATGACACGGCGTCGGCTTACGGGTTTGATGTGAGAGATTACCGGGAGCGATTGTTTGTGTTGTTATTATTTCAACTCGCTTTCTCAAGTGACGATAAGAAAGTTCAGTTACTACAGCGAGTTGAACGCTGGGAAGATGAGTACAACGAGCTTCCGAGTAAGCGAGAGCATCTTAATGGAGTCGACTGGAAAGAGTTCCAACTAACGTATCGTGATTACATTGATCTTCCGAAGATGCTTCAAATGATTCCTGGATTCGGTGCCATCGTCGGCGCCGTCGCCAACTATCATTTTCTCGATATGCTCGGAGAAACCGCTATGAATGCGTACCGCCTCCGCCTGTTTGCCCAAGAGAAGAAGAGTGAGTAAGAGAACAGCCGAAGCGAAGGTGCTTCGGCTGTTTTGGTTTTGTACTTGGTTGTCTTTTAAATTGTAATAGCTTTAATACAGATGTTTATGTAAGAGAATATGATGTGTGTGAGAGAGGTAAGGAGATAGAAAGATCCTCCTTACCTATTTTTGTTGAGCCGAATTTAACGTAAGGTCTGATTTGGCTTAAATGTTTATTAGGCACTTCTCGATAAAAGATACACTTCTTCTGTGTTATTATGTAAAATATATCCTGAAATGCGGTTTTCAGATCAAGAGCAAAGGAGCGGCTGAGCTTATGTACGAATTAAAAACGAAAGAAAATGATCGTGATGTGATTGAGTTTATTAATGAAGTGGAGCATCCTAGAAAACGTGAAGATGCTTTTCAATTGTTAGATATTTTTACTGAGACGACGGGTTTTAAAGCAAAAATGTGGGGGCCAAGTATTATTGGTTTTGGTTCGTATCATTACAAATATAAAACGGGTCACGAAGGAGATGCGCCTCTAGTCGGTTTTTCACCGAGAAAAGCGAAGATCAGTTTATATTTTGCGACGGGAGATACAAAAAGGGAGCAGTTGTTAGAGAATTTCGGTAAACATACTACAGGGAAAGCATGTGTGTACATTAATAAAGTAGCGGATGTTGACGTGGACGTATTAAAAGCATTGATCCAGCAATCCATCACATTCTTACAAGAAACCTATCCTAACGAGTGAGTGAACTTAGACTGGAGCAAGCTGAACAGGTACATTTGAAAATGAAAGACGGGATTACTTTGAGTGGTCATTTATTCAAACCAGAGGAACTTTCTAAGTACCCATTGATTATTTTCGTAACAGGCTCAGGTGGATTAACATACGAGATGGACTGGAAAAAGGAACAGTTCTATTTTTGTCGCACATTTGCAAATGTATGTGTATCAGAAGGTTTTGCTTTTTTATTAGTGGATAAGCGTGGAGTGGGTCGTTCGGAAGGGAATTGGAAAAATCAGAGCTTTTATGACAGAGCAGATGATATGTATGATGTGATGATGTCTATGAGAAAACGCCCCGATATCTCGGAAAAACATATAAGTGTTGCGGGTCATAGTCAAGGAGGGTGGGTGGTTCAACTTCTTAGTTCTCGTTATCCAGACTTATTAAAATCTGCTCTTAGCATAGCTGGCCCAGCATATAGCGTGAAAGAACAAATAGTAGATAATATTGAATCTAGTCTGATTGTTAAAGGGTACACCAATTCAGTAAAATGGATATTACCGTTTATCAGATTCAGCTTTACTTCTTATCAATATCTATCCAAGGTAGTAAAACTAGGCTACTTGAGCTACATATTAGATTACGATGCAAGAGAAATCATTCCTAACATAAAGGTTCCTACTTACTTTGCTTTTGCCGAAAATGATCATCTTGTTCCATTGCAGCGAAATGAACCATTAGCACGCGGATTGTTAGCAGATGTATCAATTCCCTACAAGGTCAGTATAGCTCCAGGTGTGAATCATAGTTTTGCACAGTCGGAAAAATACCGGAGTTGGGCTGAGATTGAATCGAAAGCAAGTCCAGAATTGTTTAAATTGGTCGCGGATTTTTGCAGATGGACAAGAGAAGTTTTGTAGTTTAAGAGGAAGATAGAACTATTATATACATACCCAATTGATTTTATCATTCATAAAAAAAAGGCTCAGAGGGAATGAAAACTCTGAGCCTTTTCATATATAATGCAACGACATTTTTTTCGACCGTTTTTTTGACTATAGATTAAACGGTAAATACTGAGCTAAATTTTGTAAATAGGCAGAGATTGCACTGAATCGGCCTGTAAATAATAAAATACCGAGCGCAACCATAATTCCGCCACTGACTTTTTGGATCGTTGGTAGCCACTTGTTAAGGCGACGCATCTTATCCAATGAGCGTGACCAAAGCAATGCGACTAAAACGAACGGGATACCAAGTCCGATTGAGTAGACTAAAAGCATTAATACACCCGTCATCATTGTTTCTGCTTGGCTTGCAAGTGCGAGAATTCCTCCTAAAACAAGACCAATACAAGGTGACCAACCAGCGCCGAAAATAAAACCGAGAATGATCGAACCTGCAAAACTTCTTGTCTTTCTTGGTTTCGCTTTAAACTTCTTCTCACTTAACAGCATACGAATCGAGATAATACCCATCATCTGTAAACCGAATACCGTGATAACAATTCCACCGATCTGTTCGAGTAATTGTCTGTAATCCCAAAAAGCTTGCCCGATCAAAGTCGATGAAAGCCCCATGAGTAAGAAGACAATCGAAAATCCCATCACAAATCCAATACTTCTCGTTAAGATTAAACGTCTATCAGCAACAACGGCATTTCCTTCCACTTGTGATCCCGTAAGCTGAGCCAAGTAAGCCGGCATTAATGGAAACACACATGGGGATAAGAACGAGACAACCCCAGCTAGAAATGCAATCCATATTGAAACTTCTCCCATATTCAATCCCTCCTAACACATTACTACTAGTCCATGCAAAAGCATACAAAACTATTCTATCATTTTTCATTGATGATCTATCTATGTCTGTCAACAGTATATATCATATGGGGTATTCATTTCATGTCTTCTCTCTTTTGTTCACGGAGTTGACAAAGGTCTGAGGAGAAAATCAGCCTTGAGGCGGAGTAGGAACCATTCTAGAGCAAGGGTTCAAGAACGCTCTCATTTCTTACAATAAGAGTATAGAAAGGCAAAGAGGGGTGAGAACATGAAAACAACTGGTGGAATACTACTCGTCGTGATCGGAGGAAGCGTCCTACTAAGTATGATTGGCATCCATATAGGTGGATTAATTAGTCTTGCTTTAGGTGGATGGTTGATGTATGTGGGCTATGGCATCTGGGAGAGAAAGGGCGTACGTTTTTCGAGTGGGGCTTTATTTAGTCTTGGTGCCATCATCTTTTTCGGTGGAATAGGCGGAGTCGTAAGCTTACTGATTAGCATTTTCCTTATTGCTGCTGGTTATAAGCTGTTAGCGAAAAACAGAAATGAAACCAATGATTTGGATGATGATGATCATTACACAGATAGGTTTAGCTCAATTGATGAAGAATTTAAACGGTTAGTCAGAAATAAATAACAAGTAGGGGGAAGATAAAATGGTATTAAAGCGTATTGAACGATTTGTAAAAGCATCAATTCATGAGGGATTAGATCGTATGGAAAACCCAGAAGTCATGCTTAAGCAGCATATAAGAGACGTAAAAGGTAAGATCAAGGATACAGAGCAAATTTTATCCAAGCAAAAACTTATTAGAATACGTCTAGAAGAAGAGAAAGAAGCGATCGAACGTTTAATTGAAAAGCGTGATCGTCAAGCGGCAGAGTCTTTAGAGGTTGGGGAAGAGACGCTGGCAAAGAAACTTCTACTAGATAAGAAACAAATGCAGCACCAAGTGGAGAGAATGGATCAATTAGCGGAGAAAAGTAAAGAAGTGACTGTATATTGCCAAGATGAACTTGATGAGCTAGAGGAACAGTTAAATGAATTACGTGAGAAAAAAGCAGAGCTTACTTTGCGTATGCAAGCAACAAGAACAACGGAAATGATGAATGACACATCATTTAAAGCATCAAAGAAGCTTGATTTACACGAGGAATTTGATCGCTTAGATGACCAGGTTCAGAGACGCGAAGATAGATCGTATGCAAAGCCAACGTATGCCTCAAAGAATGCCATGAATCAATATGAATTAGAAGTAGCAGAAGAGTTGAGACAGCTGAAGTTGAAACAAGCAGAAGTAGCTAAGTAATGTAGAAAGAGGTTAGACGAAAGTGTTAAACTGACAATCCGAACAATGTTTCAGGAGCGGCTTCATTGCACTGTGTATTAATTGTTCGGATTCTTGCTGATTAAAACATTTTCGTACCTACCTCTTACTTTTTGCGCTCATAAAATACCAGTTGGCTACAGGAAATATTTTCTATATACTTTTATGAGGAGTAAATGGGGGTGTTAGGATGGGGAAGAAATTAATAGGGATAGGGCTATTGGTACTTGGTGCGGTCTTACTCGTAACAACAGTTAGCTCTTTTTTGAATCGAGGGGGAGCAGGGATGGAAGTCGATCGCGTGGTAGAGGACCTCAGTCAAGATGCAGAATTACATTTAGAGAGCACATCTGTAGACTGGCGAATTGAACCTACATCTAGTCAACAGTTGTTTGTAGAAATTGAAGGACAGAAAAATAACCAAAAGCTAACAGTTTCTGAAAGAGGGAATCGATTGGTTGTGAAGATAGAAGAAGGAAATACCATCTCGTTGCCGTTTCTTCATTTTGGGCCAGATACTGAGGCTGTCGCACATGTTCCGGTAAATATGTTAGATTCTTTTCATGTGAAGACAGTTTCTGGAGATGTTGAGTTTGCAGCTTCATTTTTTGGAGATCAATTTTCGTTTAAATCTGTTTCAGGAGACATAGTAGCAAATGGATTAGAGTTTGATCAAGCAAACTTTGAAACCACTTCGGGAGATATCCAAGTTGATAACTTCAACGGTGGGATAGCGCGAAATAAGACAGTCTCAGGTGATATTGAACTTGAACATGTTAGTGGAGAGGTAATTGCTGATACCGTTTCAGGGGATATTTTGGTAACATATAAAGATGAAAATAAAGATGTGAATGTGAAAACCGTTTCAGGAGACATTGAGCTAGAAATCCCTTCATTAAATGCCACGCTTGATTTAAGAACAACTTCAGGAAATATGACAGTGGAAGAAATGCTAACAGATCAACATTTTGAGAAGAGAAAAGCGAGTGGGACGGCTGGAGATGGTAATTTCAAGATTTCATCAAATACTGTTTCAGGAGATATTGAAATTCGTAAATAAGGGATAGGGGGGAGTTATATGAGTAAGCAGCGCCTAATAGGCATTATAATCGTCTTCATAGGAATCTGGATGCTAGCTAATGTGTTTCGTTTTGCGCTTAACGGACTCATTGCTCCCTTAGTATTCTTTTTTATAGGCTATTATTTTTACACACATCGAAGCAAACTGATCGCATTTATTTTCTTTATTATTAGTGGAAGCATTATCATGGATCAATTATTTTCGATTAATTTTATTGGTGTTATTTTAGCTGCACTTTGTTTTTATTATGGAGCGAAATATTTAAAAGCGCCGAATAAATCAAAAAAACGTTCACAAACGTATCGGGAAAAAAGATTGAAAAAAGGAAGAGACGAGAATTGGGATGCAGAAGACGACATTACATCAGAAATTAAACAAACAATCGATGAGGTCAAGAGCGAGGTAGACGGGCTAGAAGTTTCTGTGGAGAGAGCTTTTAATGAAGATCAAGCGTTAAAACAAAAGTACACTCCGATTGTTCGCAAAAGTTTTATTGGCGACATTCAATATATGGATAAGCAGTTTGAACTTTCAGATGTTACGATCTGGCATGGGATTGGCACAGTGAAAATGGATATTTCGAAAGCCATCATTCCAGAAGGGGAAACGGTTATCATTATCCAAGGTGGAATTGGCCAGATTGATGTTTATGTACCAGAGGGCTTAGAAATTGCTGTTCAAGCGACATGTTTTGCCGGAGAAATGTCGATTCTTCATGAGAAGCATTCAGGTGTGAATTTGCAAATGCAGCATCACCCGGGTGGATACAAATCATCTAAGCGCCGGGTCAAGCTTGTGTTGTCGGTGATGTTGGGGGAAGTGACGGTGAGGATGATATGAAGAAACGTCTAGCCAGACTTCATTGGCAATTTATTCGCCATAATCTACTCATCGCAGCCCTTGTTGTCCTCTTCGTTTCATTTATGATGACATACCAAGAAGACAGGGGCCTCCTTTTACTCATCGACATTGAGCTCTTTTACTTACCTATTTTGATTTGGCTCCTCCTCTTGGTTCTAATATTTGGTTTGACTGCTGGAGCCATGCAAGCTCGCCCCATCACCAAACGAATTGATTCACTCGTACACGGGGTAGCAAGATATGAACGAGGAACCTTCTCTCATCGACTCATATTAGATGGAGACGATGAATTAACGGAATTGACTGAACGAATGAATCGAATGGCTGCTCAAATCGAACAGCAAATTGCTTCTTTGCAACGTTTATCGACTGAACGAGCTGCCATGCAGGAAACTATGAAAAAAGCCGCTGTAACTGAAGAAAGACAGAGACTAGCGCGCGACCTACATGATGCGGTTAGTCAGCAGCTTTTCGCGATCTCGATGATGACAGCTGCCTTAAAATCGAGTCCAATAAAAGAAGATAGTCAGCTTGAAATCGTTGAAAAAATGGCGAACACGGCTCAAGCAGAAATGAGAGCACTTCTATTGCATTTACGACCAGCTCATCTTGAAGGAAAAAGTTTAGAAGAAGGGGCCGGACAGTTATTTAAGGAGCTTCAGGAAAAGCATAAAGTGGACGTGACATTCTCGATGAACGTCATAACAGAACTACCTAAAGGGATTGAAGATCAGATTTATAGGTTGATTCAAGAGGCTATTTCGAATATATTAAGGCATTCAAAAGCGACCCAAGTGGAGTTTAAGTTGCATGAAAGTGAGAAAGAGATTCAGATTCGTATAGTAGACAATGGGGTTGGCTTTGATCCTGAGAAGGTCGACATGAATTCTTACGGCTTACTGACGATGAAAGAACGAATGAATGAGGTAGGTGGCGTGCTGAATCTATTATCAGCACCGAGCCAAGGAACACAGCTTGAGGCAAAGATTCCTATCGCCTGGAGAGGAGAAGAGGTAAATGATTAACGTATTACTTGTTGATGATCATGAAATGGTTCGCATGGGGATGTCGGCGTATCTTTCCACACAACCAGATATCGATGTCATAGAACAAGCATCAAATGGGGAAGAAGGCGTCAAAAAAGCCCTTGCGCTCAAGCCGGATGTGATCGTCATGGACCTTGTGATGGAGAAGATGGATGGAATTGAGGCGACAAAAGCGATTATGACGGCTGATCCAAAAAGTCGAGTGATCGTCCTTACTAGCTTTATTGATGATGAAAAAGTCTATCCCGTCATTGAAGCAGGTGCCTTTAGCTATTTATTAAAAACCTCGACAGCGAATGAAATTGCCGAAGCAATACGATCAGCAGCGAAGGGAGAATCCGTACTAGCTGCCAAAGTGACCAACAAAATGATGAAACATATGCGTTCATCCAAAGAAAAATCCCTCCACGAAAACCTCACACCAAGAGAGTTAGATGTTCTTAAATTAATCGGTGACGGTCGTACGAATCAAGAAATTGCCGACAGCTTATTCATTGGAATCAAAACGGTCAAAACACATGTCAGCAACATCCTACAAAAACTCCAACTAGAAGATCGAACACAAATTGCGATCTATGCACATAGACATCGGATGGTTACATAGAGAAGCAGCGGGGACAGGTACCGTTGCTTTTCTTAATATAAATGCGATATTGATCTTCATAATGCCGATCCTTTTACTTGATGCTGTGATTTTTTTGGTGAAATAGGTCTGGGGGAATACTGAACTAGGACAAAAACAAGAAATAAGTGAACGGGTGAGCAGTTAGATCGGATTGAGGAAAAGGTTGATAGGATGTTGCGAGGTCAAAATAAATAAAGGATGGGTTGAATGGTGTTTGGTAAGTGTTTAACTATAAGAAATGTAGTGTTTGTTTTTTTAGCTTTCTTTTTAATTGGTTGCAATCAAACAGAGCAGGATCTTGAACGCGAAGCTGACTTTGAAGGATTTATCAATTCAGAGCGAATCAATCCTAAAATGTATTTTATTTATGCGGGTGATGATTCCTCGAGTGAGCAAAGAGAATACTTTGAGATTCCGAATGAAGTGTATGGGTATTGGGTTAAGGTGACTGATCAAACTATTATCTTTGATTCAATCGGAAATGACGATACCAAGGAAGATGTTTCAAGTGGAAACATGAGAGTGTGGGTAGAGGGATCATTTGAAGAGCAGTCCGTGTCGATTGATCAAGATATCGAAAAGTTATTTGAATTGCAAAAGAGTGAAGAAGGCTTCCCGACATACCGAGCAGAGAAAATTGAATTGTATGATGAGATCGTTAAAGATGAAGAAATCATTGCTAGTCTATTGCCATTTACGGAAGGGAAATATAGTGTGCATGTGATTTTTGATAGTGCTTCGACTTTTTCTAAGTACAAAAAAGAGTCTGATGAAATTATGCGGATGAATATGAATAGTAATGAAATAGAGGCTGTAAGTAGTATTAGGGGGACAGGGGAGATTCCGACAGAAGCAAGAATTCTAGGCATCGACACATTCCCTACGTATCTCATCTTTGACCGGAATGGATTGGTTCTTGAGACAACGGAAATAGAAGAAGTTAGAAGATATTTTGAATAGATTCTAGAACGGTATATTTGTGATGTGTAGGTGTTCTTTACGAAGGGTGTGAGTGGAGTGAAGAAGAAGGTCGTTGCGATTACGTGTTTTATAATTATGATTTTGGCTGCTTGTGCTAATTCTGCAACTATTGATATCAGAGAAGAAAGAAATAATTGGAATGTGAAAATCCAGTACTCTTATTCTGATGAGCAAAAAGAGTACAATGGAAAAATGATCTACACTGGAGAAGGAGACCTCGAAACGGTTTCATATCGTATTCAGTCACCGTCAGCCCTAAGTTTGAATGCCGATGGTTATCTTGATTCATTTAAAGCGGGTGAAAGAGAAGTCGCACTAGGGAGCTCTGGAGGAACTACATCTGGAACCAATCCAGAAGCCATCCGGGATGCAATTAATGACTCTACCATTCACGTAATCTGGAGAACGAGTGAAGGAGAATTTGAGGAAACAATAAGCTTGTCTACTTCACAATAATAAAACAACAGAGAAGGGGCCCAGTCTTTACAAACACTGGGGCCCTTTCCCTTTGCACACAGTTAACTCTCGACCTGATATGTCGTCACAAATGATGGTCTCGGGAAGATTGATGTTTTTAATCCTGAGTCTGTTCCACGCTTTTTATGAGCATGGCTATAGGCTTGTGACTCCTGCCATTTTTTAAACGATTGTTCCGTATCCCAAATGGTCATAACGATATACGTATCGTCTGTTTCAGGACGCAAGATCCGGATCGCTTTAAATCCTGGTTCTTTTTCTACTAAGCCTGCACGGTTTTTAAATCTTTCCTCAAATTGCTCTCGTCCCTCGTCCGTTACAGGGATGTTATTTAGTACAACAAACCCCGCAGTGGGCAGGTCCCCGTTTTCATTCATAGTAGAGTATTGTTTCCCATCTGTTTGCTCATGATGCTCTGTGTAATAGAGCGTGTCTTCTTTACTAGTCAATGTAATGTAAGCGGTGTTGGTTGGTTGTTCGTTTGTTATGAACACAGACATTGTTACATCTCCTCCAATGATCAGTTATGAAACCTTTGATTCGTTTCTGTCGTAGAAAGTATATCGCAGGCGTTCTGTTATTGGCAAAAGGATCGATTCGATTTACAATAGATTGGTTCTATGTAGTAATAGAAATCTACGAAGTGTTTGGAGTTTCCTTCATATGTTGGGCTATACTATGGAAAAGGAGGGATAATATGCTTCTAAAACGTTTAACGATAGGTGTCATCATTGTCCTTTCAACGGTGTTGATTGGACTCGTTGGCTATCTAGTAATTCTTTTAGCTGGAAATTTCGCGATAGATAATGAGAAGTTAGTTATGAATACAGCGACGTCACTAGTTGATGAAAATGGCGAATTATTAACGAAATTATATATAGAAAATCGAGAGCTAGTCTCCATAGATGCGATTCCAGATCATGTCGAAGAAGCGTTTATTGCGATTGAAGATGCACGTTTTTATGACCATCAAGGTATTGATTTTAGAGCGATTGGACGAGCCATTTACCGTGACATATTAGCAGGAGCAAAAGTAGAAGGTGGGAGTACGATTACCCAACAGCTTGCAAAAAACGTGTTTCTTTCTAATGAAAAGACGTGGTTAAGGAAGACAAAAGAAGTGTTGATTGCGATGAACTTAGAAAGGAAATACAGTAAAGACGAAATCCTTGAGATGTATATGAACCGGATTTACTTTGGTCACGGGGCGTACGGGGTTCAGGCTGCTTCGAAGCTTTATTTTAATAAGCATGTGAGTGAGTTGACAGTCGATGAGGGAGCGCTTTTAGCAGGTCTTCCGAAAGCGCCTAATAGCTATTCACCGATCAATCATCCCGAGCGAAGTAAGCAACGTCGAGATGTGGTATTAACGGTCATGGAGCGAAGAGGGTATATTACAACCGAGGAATCCGTCAGACTCAAAGGGCGCACCGTTGCTGTTGATCATAACAAAATCACAGAGAACGACGCTTATCTGACTTATATTGATATGGTGTTGGATGAGGCATCAGAGACGTACCAATTAACGAATGAGGAAGTATTGTCTGGTGGATATAAAATTGTCGTTCCGATGATTCAGACGTTACAACAATCGACTTACGATCATATTCGTAATGATAGTTATTTTCCGAGCGGCAATGAAGGCGCCGAGGCGACGGCTGTCTTTATGGATGTGGAGACAGGTGGGATTTTAGCTGTACAAGGAGGGCGTGAATATGTGAGGCGTGGCTTGAACAGAGTTGATTCAAAAAGACAACCTGGTTCAGCATTTAAACCACTTGCTGTGTTTGCCCCAGCTCTTGAAACAGGGACTTACGGTCCATATTCGATGTTAGTCGATGAAGAGCTAACTTATGGTGATTATACGCCTCGAAATTTAGGCGGCGAATATAGCGGGCAAGTCACGATGTATGATGCTATAACTCATTCTACCAACGCCCCTACCGTCTGGTTATTGAACCAGCTAGGTATTAACACATCGACAACGTATTTGAAGAAACTCGGCATCGACTTACCAGATAAAGGACTGTCGATTGCCTTAGGTGGGCTTGAAAATGGCGTCAGTCCTCTTGAGATGACGAAAGCCTATCGTGTGTTTGCAAAAGAAGGGAAGATGATTGATCCTCATTTTATATCGGAAATTTATGACCGAAATGGGGAGTTAATTGGGAGAGCAAATACGGCTGAAACAGAAGTCCTGTCTGAACAAACGGCTTGGCATATGACACGTATGTTAGAATCTGTTGTCACAGAAGGGACCGCAAGAAATGGCTCCGTTGAAACACCACTTGCAGGAAAAACGGGCACGACGAGCTTTGCTGGTGTAGAAGGTGGAGCGATGGATGCTTGGTTTGTTGGTTATACACCAACGGTGGTTGGATCGATTTGGATGGGCTATGACCTGACAACTACAGACACGTATCTTCGCGGAGGGAGTTCTTATCCGACCGTAATGATGAAGGACATTTTAAATGATCTCGACCCAGAGAAGAAAAATGTTGCGTTTGAAAAGCCAAATGGAGTGGACGAGTTATTGCCACCTGTTCGTCTGGCAACGATTAGTGATTTAACAGCAACACTCTCGATGGGTGGACGTGGATTAATGAGTGTTGAGCTTGATTGGACAGGTTCTAGTGATGAACGAGTATACTATCATATTTACGAGATTCATAAAGGAGAGCGAGAACGACTGGCAACAGTCCGAGAAGATAGCGAATATGTTGTAAGTCGATTTAATCCATTCTCGTCGAAAACGTACGAGGTTGCCCCAGTCGATTCGATCACCAACCAAGAAGGGGACCCATCCAACCGAGTCCAAGCAGAATTTAGTTTCGGTTTTTAATAGACAGAGAGTAAAGAGGCTGTATATGAAGAAAGTGTTAACTGGGAATTTGAACAATGCACAAACTTAGCGGATGAAATATACGTAGACCTCCTGCGGGATGAAAAGCAACGCTGAGACACCGCAGTGCGAAGCACAAGATGGCTCAGCAGCTTCCCGCGGAAAGCGGAGTATATTTCAGGAGCGGCTTAATCGCACCGCCTCTTATTTGTACGGATCCTTGCTGGTAAAGCACTTTCGTCCCAGCCTTTTTTCTTTGATATGTACCAGTTGATGGCTAAACATTCATCAATTTTATGACAGTTTTTTTTATAGGCTATACAGTGCGCGTAATGGTCATTATAGTAAAGAGGTATAAAACATGATTTTTTGCTCGGATTGAATTAAACTAATACATAGTGAATAGACAGAAGGGTGTGGCAAGATGACTCAACCAACATTTAACGATACGTTTTTAAAAGCCTGTAAGGGGGAGGCGCATGACCATGTACCTGTTTGGTATATGAGACAAGCAGGGCGCTCTCAACCAGAATACCGTGAGATCAAAAAGAAATATTCTCTATTTGAAATTACGCATCAGCCTGAGCTATGTGCGTATGTAACAAAGCTTCCTGTCGATCAATACAACAATGATGCAGCGATTCTTTACAAAGATATTATGACGCCACTACCAGCTATTGGTGTCGATGTAGAAATCAAATCAGGCATTGGACCGGTTATTGATAACCCAATTCGTTCAAAAGCAGATGTTGAAAAGCTAGGAATGATTACGCCAGAAGAAGATGTTCCATATGTACTCGATACAATTAAATTACTTCGTGAACAATTAACGGTTCCTCTCATTAGCTTCGGCGGTGCTCCATTTACCCTTGCGAGCTATATGATTGAAGGTGGACCTTCTAAAAATTACAATAAGACAAAAGCATTCATGTACGCAGAACCAGAAGCTTGGCATATGTTAATGGACAAGTTAGGCGATGTAACGATTACGTATGTGAAATCACAAATCGCAGCAGGTGCTCAAGCGATTCAAATTTTCGACTCATGGGTAGGAGCGTTAACTGTTGCTGATTACCGTGTGTTTGTAAAGCCTGTTATGAAACGAATTTTTACAGAACTGAAGAAAGAGAATGTTCCACTTATTATGTTCGGTGTAGGTGCGAGCCATCTTGCTAACGAATGGAACGATCTACCGATTGATGTCGTAGGACTTGACTGGCGTCTGTCTGTAAATGAGGCTAGAGAGCGCGGCATTCAAAAGACCGTTCAAGGAAACTTAGACCCAGCGATCTTATTAGCACCATGGAATGTAATTGAAGAACGTGCAAAAGCGATTCTAGACCAAGGCATGCAATCGGATAACTTCATCTTCAACTTAGGTCACGGTGTCTTCCCTGAGGTGAATCCAGATACATTAAGACGTTTAACAGCATTCGTACATGAGTATTCAGCGAAGCATTCATCCTAAGAAGTGAATTAAGGAGTGGAAAATAGAATGGCTAAGAAAAAAATTGGTTTACTTGTGATGGCTTATGGAACGCCAAGAAGCAAAGAAGAAATTGAACCATACTATACGCATATTCGTCGCGGACGCAAACCTTCTGAGGAAGCTCTAACAGATCTTACGGAGCGTTATGAAGCGATTGGGGGAATTAGTCCACTTGCTAAAATTACAGAAGACCAAGCATTTGGCTTAGAGCGAGTTTTAAATGAGCAATTTGATGATATCGAATTTAAAGCCTATTTAGGATTAAAGCATATCGATCCATTCGTTGAAGAAGCTGTCCAACAAATGAAAGCTGATGGGATCGAAGAAGCTGTCAGCATCGTGTTAGCCCCTCACTTCTCAACATTTAGTGTCAAGTCTTATAACGGGCGTGCGCATGAAGAGTCTGAGAAAATTGGTGGTCCTACGATTTATAGTGTGGAAAGCTGGTATGATGAGCCGAAGTTTATCGATTACTGGGCAAACCAAGTAAAACATACAATGGCCAAGATAGAAGACAAAGAAAAAGCCTGTGTGATCTTCTCTGCACATAGTTTGCCAGAACGTATTATTGCAATGGGAGATCCATACCCCGAGCAATTGCAAGAGACGGCAGATTTAATTGCAGAGGCAGCTGGTATAGAGAATTATACGATTGGCTGGCAAAGTGAAGGAAACACACCTGATCCGTGGATTGGACCCGACGTACAAGATCTAACACGTGATCTTTATAACGAGCAGGGCTATACATCAATGGTTTATTGTCCTGTAGGATTTGTTGCCGATCATTTAGAAGTGCTATTTGATAATGATGTGGAATGTAAAGTAGTAACAGACGAACTAGGTCTGAACTATTACCGTCCTGAAATGCCGAATTCTAAAGAAGAGTTTCTAGATTGTTTAGCAACAGTGGTCTCTAAAAAGCTAAAAGAGAAAGAGTGAGCGTCTTATGCCAGATAAGAAGCGAGTTGCCATTATTGGAGGCGGAATTACGGGTCTTGCCGCAGCATTCAAGCTCGAGCAAGCTAAAGGGCATCAAGCGATCACCTATGATTTATTTGAAAAAGATACAAAATTAGGTGGAAAGATCAAAACGTATCATCGTGATGGTTTTGTCATTGAAGGGGGACCTGATTCCTTCCTTGCGAGAAAAACAAGCATGTCAAGACTAGCACGTGAGGTTGGTCTTGGTGATGAGCTACTTGCAAATGATACAGGTCAAGCTTATATCTTAAAAGAAGACACCTTGTATCCGATGCCTGGTGGCTCTGTGATGGGTATTCCGACAGAGCTCATGCCGTTTGCTACAACGAAGCTTTTCTCTCCACTGGCTAAAGTAAGAGCACTCGGGGATTTCGTTCTCCCTCGAACCGTCGGGCGAGATGATGATATCTCATTGGGCCATTTCTTTAGAAAGCGTCTTGGTGCAGGAGTGGTCGATGATTTGATCGAGCCACTCTTATCAGGAATCTATGCTGGAGACCTTGATAAGCTGAGCTTAAAAGCAACGTTTCCACAGTTTCAACAGCTAGAAGCGAAGCATGGTAGTTTAATTAAAGGTCTACAAGCAACTAGAGGGAAGCAAACAACGAATAAGCAAGAGACAGGCAAGAAAAAAGGAATGTTCTTAACGTTTAAACGTGGCTTACAATCCTTTTCTGATGCGATCGAGTCAAAGCTTGATGCTGATTCGATCCACACAGGTGTGACAATTCAAGCAATTAATAAGATATCTGATCGCTATGAGCTAACTTTTGCAGATGGTCAAACGAAGACGTATGATCAAGTCATTATCACGACACCACCTCATATTACAGCGAAAATATTAGGGGCGTATGATTTCTTCCGTTATTTCGATGAGATGGAAGCAAGTACGGTTGCAACCGTTGCGCTGGCCTTTAAAAAGGAAGCTGTGCACAATCCATATGAAGGAACAGGCTTTGTCGTATCAAAGAAAAGCTCCTATGACATTACTGCATGTACGTGGACCCATAAAAAGTGGCGTCATTCGACTCCAGACGGCCATGTGCTGTTACGTAGTTATGTTGGTCGTGCCAATGATTCAGCGATTGTTCATAAAAGTGATGAAGAGATTGTCTCAGCCGTTATGCGTGATTTAAAGACAATCATGGATATTAACGGAGATCCGATGTTTTATGAGGTCACTCGTTGGAAGGAATCAATGCCTCAATACCATGTCGGACACACGTTCAAAATTGCGAAAGTACGAGAAGATGTGGCAAGACATTTACCAGGTCTTCACCTAGCAGGAGCTGGACTTGATGGTGTTGGATTACCTGATTGCATAGATCAAGGAGAACGAGCGGCTGAACGCGTTATACAGTCGGTTCATTAGAATCAATTACATGTAATAAAAAGAAACCCTCGTGCGAACATCTAAGGATGCAAGCACGAGGGTTTTTCTTTTTATTCTGCTAAAATCGCATCTAAACGAGATGTGTCAACAAATCCATCTAGGTCAGGATCTTGATCTAGGAACTTTAATTCATATGAAGCATCTGCCCAAGCTTGTAGTGCTTCTGGATACGTCTCTGTTGTTACAACCATGCGCTCCCAAGCAGAAGAGAGAACGGCGTCTGGTAAACGATTTTGAGTTAAATTAAATAATGCATCGTTGATTGTATTTAGCGTATCTTCTGTGTTTTCTTGAGTGTATTCAACAGCTGTTTTATGTCCACGTAGAAACGCGTCAACTGTTTCAGGGTTGTTCTCTAAAAATTTTGTGGATGTGACGACAACAACACTTGGAAGCGTTTCGCCTAGGAAGACTTCGTTCCATTCAGTGATAACATTTGCCCCTAATTCTTCAACAAGGTACGTACCCCATGGCTCTGGTGCAGCTGCGGCATCAATTTGACCTTGTTCAAACATAGCAACCATATTAGCAGGAGCGATACGAGATTGATGTTCAACGGTTCCACCAACACGATTAGATTCAAGTCCAAGTTCTTTTAACATAATTTCAAGTTGAACGTTATGTGTGCAACCATTACCAGGAGTACAGAACGACTTTCCGCCAAAATCTTCTAGCGTTTCAATGCCTGAACCGTCACGTGCAACGATTAATGTCGCCCCGTTTGCAGCAGCGCCCAGTACAACAATATCTCCACCTGTTAAGAAGTAGTTGATCGCAGGGCCTGGTCCGACATAACCGATATCAAGATTACCAGTTTCTAAGGCTTCAATGAAATCATTACCATTAGGGAAGTGATTAAACTCTGCTTCCACTTCACCAAGCTCTTCATCGAAAAATCCTTTTTCTTTTCCAACGATTCCTGCTGCATGATCTAAGTTAGGGAAGTACCCGACATTGATTTTTTCAGCAGGGCCATCACCGGATGTTTGCCCCCCTGTACCACATGCTGTTAAGGCTACGGCTAGCACTGCTAAGCCTGTTGCTTTCAACCATTTTTTCATATTACTCTCCCCTTAGATTTAATTTTATTTTGCATAACCCCATCTTTGTAATACTTTTCTCTCGATTGGATTAAAGATTAGATATTCTACAATTAAGCCGATCACAGCAATAATAATCATGATTGCAATGACTAGTTCCATATTAAAGAAATCTCGTGCATCTAGCAGTGTACGACCGAGTCCCCCACGACCGAGAAGTTCTGCAGCCATCAGTGCACGCCAGCCAAAAGCCCAAGCAAGTCTGACACCAGTAAGCGCAGAAGGGATAGAGGCTGGAATTAATACTTTCCAGATCAGTTCAATGCCTTTATAGCCCATTGTTCGTGCTGCGCGAATGAGTAAGGGCTGAACATTTTTGATACCCATACGCATATTCATCGTCATCGGCCACGTACCACCTAAAATAATGACGAACAAGATCGCCATTGGGCCACCTTGGAACATAACGAGTGCCAGTGGGAGCCAAACGATACTCGGTACTGATTGAAGTGCGACGACGAGGGACCCTAAGGTTTCGTCAGCTAGTTTTGAAGTAGCAAGAATGATTCCTAGAACCGCTCCAATCAACACAGCAAGAATGAATCCCACAGATATTCGACCAAGACTTGTAGTTAGTGCTGAAGTTAGTATGCCTGTTTCAAAGAACCCTCGATATAACTCTACAAAGGAGAGGAGAGGGGAAGGAAACATGCGGGTTTGAAACAAGTCGATTCTATATATGATCTCCCATATCCCGATGAGAGCTATAAAGAAGAGTAGCCTTCTGACTATTATAATCATCACCCATTTCCTCCTTCATCACTTTTTCAATTTCTCCAGCTAGTTGTGCATTGATTTGCTCTTCTAATTCAGCAAATTCTTTTGATGATGGTTTTCTCGGACGAGGAAGGTTTACATCAAAAATATGAATAATTCCACCTGGGCGAGTTCCCATAAGTACGATCCGATCAGATAAAAGAATTGATTCGCGAATGTTATGAGTAACAAATAAAATCGTTTTTCTAGTTTCTTGCCAGATGTATTGAACTTCTTTATGAAGCATGGAACGTGTCTGTTCATCTAACGCTCCGAATGGTTCATCCATTAATAAAACATCAGGGTCCATCGCAAGGGCCCGAGCGATCGCGACACGCTGCTTCATCCCGCCAGATAATTCGTGAGGATAGGAGTCAATAAACTTACTTAAATGAACGAGTTTTAAATAGGTAATCGCTCTCTCTCTTGCTTCTTGCTTACTGTATTGCTTTTTTAGACCGAATGTTACATTCTCTAAGACGGTTAACCAAGGCATGAGGGCAGCTTCTTGAAAGACAACGCCTCGATCAGCACCTGGACCTTTTACTGCTTTATCGCCAACGAATACTTCTCCTGTAGAGGCTGTTTCAAGGCCTGCAACAATATTTAATAAGGTTGATTTCCCGCATCCAGAGGGTCCGAGTAAAGAAACGAATTCACCAGGTGAGACGTTCAAATCGATCTCATCAAAAACGTTGTAAGATGTATTCTCCTGCTTATTATGAAAGGTTTTTCCTACGTGTTGGATTGATACTCCAGCCATGATGTGCTCCCTTCTTACTTTTAATAACTTAATATTTTATAAAACATATCAACTTAGTTGGTTTTAGGTGTTTTCAGTATATGTAGAATGAGAGAAAGTGTCAATCGTTTTTTTTGAATTCATGAGTAATATATAAGAAAACTCAATTAAAAAGAATTTAGTTGATTTTTTGATCCATTTCCATCATTCTATAATTTTGTGGTAAACTAAGCGTTGTAATCTACTTGGATGTACTTGAGCGATTGGATAGTAAGTTAATTGAATATAGATATAACGAGGAGAGTCGAGATGACAAAACAATGGGAGATCTTAGATGCACTACGTCATACTCGCCATGATTGGCTGAATGTTATGCAATTGATTAAAGGGAACTTAGCCTTAAAACGCTATGACAAAATCGAACAGATTATTGAAGATGTGACCAATCAATCGATCAACGAAAGCAAACTCACGATGCTTAATGTACCAAAGGTGGCAACTTATCTGCTTACCTACAATTGGTTATGTACCAGTATGAAGGTCGACGTTGATGTGATTGGTGAGACCATGCCCCTTTCAGTCCATGAAGACAATCTAATTAAACTTAGCCAAGAAATCATTGAGAAATTGGCAGATTCTAGTTCAAGCAGTTCTGAAAATCATCTTCTCGTAACCTTTTTATTTGCTAATCATAGCAAAGAGGATCAATGTCAAATTACGTTTGACTATCAAGGAACATTACAAATGAAAAAAGAGGAATGGACATCAATACTTAGTGAATTGGTGCCGATTGTGAGCGTAATGGAGTGGAATGAACATGAATGTGTTCTCCAATCGACGTTCACACTAAACTGAGGTGAAAATACATGTTTGTGGATAAAGTGAAAGTGTATGTTAAAGGTGGCGACGGTGGAAACGGGATGGTTGCTTACCGTCGTGAGAAATATGTACCAGATGGTGGACCAGCTGGTGGAGATGGTGGAAGCGGAGCAAGTGTTGTGTTTGAAGTGGAAGAAGGCTTACGCACACTTATGGATTTCCGTTACCAACGTCATTTTAAAGCGCCGCGTGGAGAACACGGTCGCTCGAAAAGTCAACACGGTAGAAATTCTAATGATATGGTTGTGAAGGTTCCGCCTGGTACAACGGTATTTGACGCCGAGACGGGTCAGATTATCGCTGATTTAACCGAGCATGGTCAAAAAGCGGCGATTGCTAAAGGTGGACGCGGAGGTCGTGGGAATACGCGCTTTGCGACATCAGTAAACCCAGCTCCTGAGATTGCTGAGAACGGAGAACCTGGTCAAGAGCGTGATGTTGTCCTTGAGCTTAAAGTTCTTGCAGATGTCGGGCTAGTTGGTTTCCCGAGTGTTGGAAAATCAACATTGCTTTCTGTTGTTTCTGCAGCTAAGCCGAAGATTGCCGATTATCACTTTACAACGATTACACCGAATTTAGGTATGGTTGAAACGGAAGATCACCGTAGCTTCGTTATGGCTGACTTACCTGGATTAATTGAAGGAGCTCACCAAGGTGTCGGTCTTGGTCACCAATTCTTGCGTCACATCGAGAGAACACGTGTTATTGTTCACATGATTGATATGTCTGCATTAGAAGGCCGCGATCCATATGACGATTACCTAAAAATTAATGAAGAGTTGAAGCAATACAATATGCGTCTTCTTGAGCGTCCACAATTGGTGGTAGCTAATAAGATGGACATGCCTGACTCAGCTGAAAACCTGAAGGCATTTAAAGAGAAATTGGGTGATGATGTTGAATTATTCCCAATCTCAACAATTACAAGAGAAGGGATTCGTGACTTGCTCCTTACGATTGTTGATCGCATTGAAGGAACACCTGAGTTTCCACTTCACGAAGAGCAAGAAGATTCTACTCGTGTTCTTTATAAGCATGAGAAGAAAGAATTACCATTCATCATTAGTCGTGATGACAGTGGCACATTCGTGATCTCAGGAGCAGAGATTGAACGTTTAACGAAGATGACGGACTTTACACATGAAGAATCGATTCGTCGTTTCGCAAGAACGTTACGTCATATGGGTGTAGATGATGCCTTACGTGAACGTGGTGCTAAAGATGGCGATATGATTCGTCTTCTCAAATATGAGTTTGAATTTATCGATTAATTGCATAGGATTAAATGAAAAACTGTCTCTTTGAAAGGGACAGTTTTTCTTTGTGAATGGACAAAATGTCAGAAAACGGTTGTCAAAACGTAGAATGGCTTATTATAATAGGGAGAAGATTTTAATGACGGTGGTGGAGAGTATGTCTCGGAAGCAATTTTATTTAGTACGTGAAGATATGCTAACAGATGCGATGCAAAAAACACTAGATGCAAAAGCATTGTTAGATTCAGGGAAAATCAAGAAAATCAATGAAGCTGTTACAACGGTAGGACTTAGTCGTAGTGCGTTTTATAAATATAAAGAGGGGATTTTCCCCTTTAATACGATGGTCAAAGAAAAAATTATTACTTTGTCGATTAATTTAGTCGATCGAGCAGGAACGTTGTCGCAGCTATTATCAAACGTTGCCTTATCAGGAGCGAACGTTCTAACGATCAACCAGACTATTCCGTTGCGAGGAAGAGCGAACATCACCCTCTCGATTGATACGGCACCAATGAAACTAGATATTGATGAGTTGATCGATCGAGTTGAAAAGATTGAATCCGTTGAGAAAGTCGAACTTGTCGGCTCGGGTTTCTAATAAGGAGTGAGAAGATGAAGGTAAGCTATTTAGGTCCGGTCGGTACATTCACGGAAATGGCTACAAAAGCACTATTTCCTAACAGCGAGCGAATTCCATACAAGACCATTCCGGCTTGTATAGATGGTGTAGCACAAAAGCATAGTGATGTGGCGATCGTGCCTATCGAGAATACGATTGAGGGTTCAGTAAATTTAACGATCGATTACTTAATACATAAACAAAGACTACCGATCGTCGGAACAATTACCATTCCGATTTCACAACAATTTATGATGCACCCAGACCAAGTGAGGCAACTTAAAAAACCAACGCGAATCATCTCTCACCCCCATGCGATTGCTCAGTGCCATGATTTTTTGAGTAAAGAGTATTCGGATGTGGATACAGATTACATGAATTCAACAGGGGAAGCAGCAAAGTTTGTTGCGACGATGAAAGATGAACCAATTGCAGCAATAGCCAACGAATTAGCGGCTGAGGTTTACGGATTATCCGTTGTTCATCACAACATCCATGATTACAACAATAACCATACCCGCTTTGTTGTCTTAGCTAATGGCGTCGAAACATTCAAAAACCCGACGATAAATCACAATAGTTTTAAAACAACGTTCATGATCACACTACCTGCAGATTTCTCAGGTGCGCTTCATCAGGTGCTGTCTGCGTTTGCTTGGAGAAAGCTTAATTTATCCAAGATTGAATCAAGGCCAACAAAAACTGGACTAGGCAATTACTTCTTTTTAATAGATGTTGATCAATTAGCCGATGATGTATTAATTCCAGGCGTGAAGTCGGAGCTTGAAGCATTAGGATGTGGAGTCGAGATTTTAGGGAGTTACCCATGTTTTTCATACCAACAACTGAAGACTAAAAAAGTCAGCCCGTCATGTTAAATGGGGCTGACTTTTTTAGTCTTCAAGTAGATATCCTTTTGCTTTTAACGCACTGATTGCTTCGTTCAATTGGTTTTCATTTTCCGCTTCGATCGTATGAAGGTGAACGCCGTCAGTTAATTCAAGTAACAAATTGGCTTTTGTTGCTGCTAACTTTTCAATGAATTGATGTACATCTTGCCTTGTTGATACATGAAGAGAGGCAGTGATTTCCCCGTATAATGCGTGCTCTACGGTAACGTCGACAACCGTTACGCCAAAGTCAACGAGTGTTCGAAGCTCGTCGTCTGTCTCATTGGCTGTGTGTTTAACAGCAATCATTTGACGGTGTTTTGGTTTTTCACCGTTTTGAAAATATAAATAACCATTGGATGTTGCGATAATGGGGTGGTTTTTAGCTTTTAAGATCGACATGTCTTGAACGATGACTTGGCGACTTACGTTAGAGCGTTGAGCAAGTTCCTTACCTGTTAAAGGACTAGCACTTTCTTTTAGCCAATGAATGATTTGATTTCGACGGTTCTCGCCGTATATTTTTTTATCTGACATATCTTACACTGCCCCTTTTCTTTGGAACATATTTTCACATGTGCATAGTATACCACGGATATCTTATGTCGTAATATGTACCACTAATGATACAGGTTCAGTAGGCATAAACCTATTTTTGGCATCATACATTGTGCTAGAACCCTTTTGATTTCATGGTAGTATGTTTTTTTCATACAGCCATTGGACGAATAGTAGTGTCAATACGCCTACATCGGCATACGATGTAACGAATGGTTAGAGGAGGGAGAAAGAACGTGAAAATTCACATTGTACAAAAAGGGGATACGCTTTGGAAATTGTCAAAGAAGTACGGAGTTGACTTTGGACAATTAACAGCAGCAAACACGCAGTTATCCAATCCAGATATGATCATGCCTGGAATGAAGATCAAAATTCCATCAGGCAGTGTACCAGTGAAAAATGAAACGATGATTCAACAGCAGTCGACTAAAGAAATGCAAATGGCATCAAAAGAAATGCCGAAAAAAGAGGCACCAATGCCACCAGCACCTACACCACAGATTCAAATGCAGATGCCGAAGATGGAAATGCCCAAAATGCCGCAACCATCAATCCAACAAACACCAAAACCAGCACCAGCAAAGAAATATGAAACGAATATGAATATGTTCTTCTATAAACCACAGCAACCAGCGCCAAAACCTAGTGTGCAAAAGATGCCTGAAGTAAAGAAACCACCAGTTAAGCCACAACAAAAACCAGTATCAAAACCACAAGCACAGCAAAAACCAGCGCCGAATGCGAAACCGCAAGCGCAACAAAAGCCAGCACCGAATGTAAAACCGCAAGCGCAACAAAAGCCAGCACCAAATATAAAACCGCAAGCGCAACAAAAGCCAGCACCAAATATAAAACCGCAAGCGCAACAAAAGCCAGCACCAAATATAAAACCGCAAGCGCAACAAAAGCCAGCACCAAATATAAAACCACAAGCACAACAGAAACCAGCACCAAATATAAAACCGCAAGCGCAGCAAAAGCCAGCGCCAAATATAAAACCACAAGCACAACAGAAACCAGCACCAAATATAAAGCCGCAAGCGCAGCAAAAATCAGCACCGAATGTAAAACTTCAAGCGCAGCAAAAGTCGGCACCAAATTTGATGCCGCAAGCACAACAAAAGACGGGAGCGAATGTGATGTCGAAGGCACAACAAAAGACGGGAGCTAACATGATGCCACAAGCACAAGCGAATAAGGGACCAAACATGATGCCGCAAGCGCAATCGAATATGGGACCAAACATGATGCCGCAAGCGCAATCGAATATGGGACCAAACATGATGCCGCAAGCGCAAGCGAATATGGGACCAAACATGATGCCACAAGCACAAGCGAATATGGGGCCAAATATGATGCCACAAGCGCAAGCAAACATGGGAGCAAACATGATGCCACAAGCACAAGCGAATATGGAGCCAAATATGATGCCAATGGCCAATATGTATCCAATGCAACATATGATGGGACAGATGCAACCGAATATGATGCCTCAACAAATGGCACCTTATCAATCAATGGACAATTGTTGGACGCCAATTAGTCCAGTAATGCCAGGGTGTGCAAATTGCGGTTCAGGTTTCCAAGGGCAAGCATTTCCACAGCCGATGCCGCAATGGGACTGGGATCAAGACTATGATTATCAGGCGCAAGCAAACATGGCACCAATGATGCAACCAAATATGATGCCACAAGCACAAGCAAACATGGGACCTAATTTTATGCCACAAGCAAACATGGGTCCAAATATGATGCCGCAAGCACATTCAAATATGGGACCAAGCTTCATGCCACAGCAAGCGAATCAACCAATGGCTCAAAGCAATCAACAAATGCAAATGATGGGGCAACCTAATCAACAGATGATGCAAGGAATGAACAATCAGATGATGTCCTCTCACGATTACGAGCAATTGCAACATTTGAATCAATACCGTGAAACAAACGATTACGAAGATTAATGAGTAGCGAGCAGCCTATAATTTGGCTGCTCTTATTTTTTGAGAAATTTAATTGAAAACCCTCCAGTAACTAACAGACTAAACTTTGATCATTCAAGCCACATTAATGATTGAAAGGGGGAATTCAACTATGAAGAAAATCGCATTGACTGTGGCAGCTGCTACAATGATTCTGGGCAGCATGACAGCTTGTGGTACCGATAACCAAGCAAGAAACATGAGTAATAGTTATCAACAGACGGGGTTTGAGTCACAAGATATGAGCGGGGCTTACACAAGTTCTCGTTATGGTGGACAAGGCCCTGTAACAGATATGATGACACCTGATTCGCGAGGTGGCACATATGGAAGGCTCGACCAACAAGCAGGTCAAAAAACGCGTACAAATTACAACAACTACCAAGTACGTGGGGAAAAAGGATATCAATCTGCAGGTAGAGATGGATATCGAGCCAACCAGATGAGACCTGGAATGGGACGCTCAGGCGTAACGGGTAATGATCGTCCTGGGATGGTGGATGAAGATGGGTTATTACGTGGCCATGACAATACGCGTTATGGTACACAAAACCGTCAAGGAGCTATGGACTTCCGAGCAAGAAGAACGACAGACCTTACGAAAAATCGTTCATCAAGCTACGGTATGACAGAGCGTGGTGCAAATACAATGGAACGTGGAGCGCAAAAAAGTCTCGGGACGATGGAGCGTGGAGCTTACCGTGGAATGGGAGCTGCAAAACGTGGGGCTGAACAATTAACGGGTCAGCGTACAACAACAGCGAACTACCACAAGAATTATGACGGTCAAACAGCTCAAAAGTTAGCCAACCGTGTCGATGATATTGAAGGTGTTGACGATTGTCGTGTCATTGTACATGAAAACGATGTCGTTGTCGGCGTTCAAGCGGATGGAGATTATGAGCAAGTTCAACAACGTGTGGAAAAATACGTCCAAAAACACGTGAAAAATAAAGATGTTCGTGTTGTAACTGATAAAGACGCTGTTGGTCGCATCCGTACAATGGATGACCAATTACGTTCAGGTGCAGCTTTTGATGAAGTTGGTTCAACATTCAATACCATGGTAAATGATTTAGGCAACGCTGTTACACGACCATTTGAACGTTCGCGTTAATATTATGTTGAAGGCAGAGCGCTGATGCTCTGCCTTTTTTAGCTTGGCAGTGGCATTAACTTTTACGTATTTTATAAAAAACTGGTTTTATTAATGAATGAATACGCCCACCTTAGGGGATAATGAATCCGTAAATGGAAGTTTTTGTTTTAACTGATTCATAACAGATCTTTCATTCTCAGTCCGAGAAATGAAATGTTGAATGGTGGTGGTATGATGAAAGTGATTCAAGCAATTAAAAAGCAAAAAGGAAACACTCTTGTCATCATGGTGCTGTTTGTACTTGTCTTATCGTTTATCCTCTTGGTTATCCAGACAAATAAAGGTCATGTCCAAGAAGAGGCAAGGACGGAAGAAAAAACCGATGCTTTTGAAGTTCTTGGCCCTTCAGTGATGGATGTAACGCGTAGGTATGTTTATGTAGACGGTGAAGTAATAGAAGATCAGACAACAGAAACGATTTGGGCGATGGAAGATTTTTGGGCAATGTTTGATGATTGGACGCTTGTGACTCAATCGGAAGACGGGATTATTTTTGAACAAGAAATAGACGATATCTCGCCCGCCCTCAAAGTAAACGGATATTTTGGAATCACAGAACATGGCGTATTATCTATTTTTGAAGGTGTTCCACAAGACGCACAAATCATTCAGTCCTTTTACCAAATAGACACGAAAAAACTAAAAAGCCAACTACATATGGAATTGGCTGAAGGGATACCAGTTGAAAATAAAGAGCATTTTGAAGAAGTACTCGAAGTAATTGCCGAGTATAAGGTAGGAGAGTACTAAAGGAGATTGAAAAGAAACTGTCTACAAGTAGACAGTTTTTTGCTTTTTTCTAGGAAGCGAAGCTACGCGTAGCATACGAATTTATGATAAAATAGAAATGAATGTTCGTATGTAGAGAGGAAGTTCAATCATGATTGATTACATAAATGGAGTTTTAGTTGATATAGAAACGCAATATGTTGTCCTTGAAACTCAGGGAATTGGGTACCAAGTTTATTGCCCGAATCCATATCGATTCCAACGACAGCTTGATACTCAAATAAAGATTTATACGTATCAGCATGTAAGAGAAGATTTGATTCGCTTATTTGGATTTGAAACGAAATCCGAACGGGCATTATTTGAAAAGCTCCTTAATGTTTCCGGAATTGGTCCAAAGGGCGCTTTAGCGATCCTTGCTTCTGGTCAGCCAGAACACGTCGTTCGGGCGATTGAAGAAGAGGATGAAGCCTTACTTGTTAAGTTTCCAGGGGTGGGGAAGAAGACAGCTAGGCAAATCATCCTTGATTTAAAAGGGAAATTAGACGACTTTGTGCCAAGCTTATTAACAGACTCGAATTCGTTAATGGAAAGTACGCGAGGCGGTGGACCATCTAAAAATGAAGAACTAGAAGAGGCTCTAGAAGCGTTACGCGCTTTAGGATATGTAGAAAGAGAACTGAAAAAAGTACGTCCTACGCTCGAAGAAGAACAGTTAGAGACAGATGCGTATATTAAAAAAGCATTACAACTAATGCTTAAAATTTAACAGTTAGGGGGTGAGCGAGATGGAAGAACGTATGGTCTCTGCTGAGGCTCAAGGGATGGAGGAATCGATTGATCAAACCGTCCGTCCGACAGAGCTTAGTCAATACATTGGGCAGGAGAAAGTAAAGCAGAACCTTAAAGTGTTCATTGAAGCGGCAAAGATGCGTGAAGAATGCTTGGATCATGTCTTATTGTATGGACCTCCTGGACTTGGTAAAACAACACTATCTGGGATTATTGCAAATGAAATGGGTGTTCAAATGCGAACAACCTCTGGTCCTGCCATTGAGAGGCCGGGGGACTTGGCTGCGATATTGTCTTCGCTTGAACCAGGAGATGTATTGTTTATTGATGAAATTCATCGTTTAAACCGCATGGTTGAAGAAGTGCTGTATCCGGCGATGGAGGATTTCTGCTTAGACATTGTTATTGGCAAAGGACCTACAGCAAGATCCGTTCGACTTGATCTCCCTCCGTTTACATTAGTTGGTGCAACGACTCGAGCAGGAATGCTTTCTGCTCCTTTGCGTGATCGTTTTGGGGTGATGGCCCGTTTAGAATACTACACGGAAGCTGAGCTCGCCTATATTGTCAAGCGAACAGCAGGAGTGTTTGATACTAAGCTCGAAGAAGATGCGGCGACGGAAATTGCGAAACGTTCAAGAGGAACACCTCGTATTGCCAATCGACTTCTTCGCCGAGTGCGTGATTTTGCTCAAGTGAAGGGCGATGGTGCAGTAACCGTTGATGTCGCTGAAGATGCTTTAGAAAAATTACAAGTCGACCGTCTAGGACTGGATCATATTGACCATAAATTACTAATAGGTATGATCGAGAAATTCCGAGGTGGACCTGTAGGACTTGAAACCATTTCAGCTACGATTGGAGAAGAATCCGATACGATTGAAGAAGTTTATGAACCGTACCTCTTGCAAATTGGATTCCTACAACGAACGCCGCGTGGTCGGATGGTTACACCTCTTTGCTATCAGCATTTTAACCTAGAGGAGCCAACGAAATGAATTCAGTGTCAAAAATATTAATTGGTGTTGGTGTGTTGATTGTGATTGTAGGATTGTTATGGCCAATCATCTCAAAAACACCGATTGGACGTTTGCCAGGAGATATCCTAATTAAAAGAGAAAACTCAACGTTTTATTTTCCGCTAATGACATCAATTGTCATTAGCATCGTGGTGTCCTTACTTTTACTTTTGATTGGTCGTTTTCGCTAACAATCAAGTGAAATGACTTGCTTAATAAAGAAAGGTTCGGTATTCTAGAAAAGATGTCTTAGGACGAAACCATTATAGTACGTTTATTAGAATGAAAAAGGTGAACCAAACATGGATGTACGTGATTTTGATTTTTTCTTACCAGATGAACTGATTGCTCAGACGCCGCTCTTAGATCGAACGGCGTCTCGTTTACTTGTATTAAATAAAGAGAATGGATCGATCAAAGACGATGTCTTCTCTTCAATCACCGATCATTTAAAGCCAGGCGACTGTCTCGTCTTAAATGATACGAGAGTCCTTCCGGCAAGGCTGCTTGGAGTGAAAGAAGAAACAGGGGCCAAGATTGAATTGTTGCTGTTAAAACAACTAGAAGGCGATAAGTGGGAAACGCTCTGTAAGCCCGCTAAGCGTGTCAAAGTTGGTACGGTAATCAATTTTGGTGATGGACTTTTAAAAGCAACATGTGTCGAGGAAACCGATCAAGGTGGGCGTGTAGTTGAGTTATCTTATAAAGGAATTCTTCATGAAGTCCTTGATCAACTCGGTGAAATGCCTCTGCCTCCATATATTAAAGTGCAGCTAGAAGACCAGGAGCGCTATCAAACCGTTTTTGCTAAAAATAGAGGGTCTGCCGCAGCACCGACAGCAGGATTGCACTTTACCGAAGAACTTTTGCAAACGTTGCAAGATAAAGGGGTGCATATTGCGTTTATTACACTTCATGTGGGGCTTGGTACGTTTAGACCTGTTAGTGTTGATACGATTGCAGAACATGAAATGCATGCAGAATATTATCAAATGAGTGAAGGAACGGCTAGGTTATTGAACGAGGTCAAACAAAACGGCGGCGATGTGATTGCTGTGGGGACAACTTCGGCAAGAACACTAGAGACGATCATGAATGAACATGAAACGTTTTGTGAAGCGTCTGGGTGGACATCAATCTTTATTTATCCAGGCTACACATTTAAAGGAATTAACGGATTATTGACGAACTTCCATTTACCGAAGTCAACTCTCGTCATGCTCGTGAGCGCACTAGCAGGAAGAGAAAACATTTTAAATGCATACAACCATGCTGTGAGTGAGCGTTATCGCTTCTTTAGCTTTGGAGATGCGATGTTTATTCGCTAAAAGAGTAATGGAAGCAACAAGGAGGATGGGACGCTATGGCAGCAGTCACCTACGAACACATCAAAACATGTAAGCAATCAGGAGCAAGACTTGGGAAAGTTCACACACCTCATGGTACATTTGAAACCCCAATCTTCATGCCTGTAGGAACTCTCGCAACAGTTAAAACAATGAGTCCTGAAGACCTTGAGAGAATGAATGCTCAAATCATTTTAAGTAACACCTATCATTTGTGGTTACGACCAGGACACGATATCGTCAAAGAAGCTGGTGGTCTTCATAAATTTATGAACTGGAATCGACCAATTTTAACCGATTCTGGTGGATTTCAAGTATTTAGTTTAAGTAACTTACGTAAGATTAAAGAAGAGGGCGTACATTTCCGTAACCATTTAAGCGGGGAGAAGTTGTTCTTAAGTCCAGAAGGTGCGATGGAGATTCAAAATGCGCTAGGTTCAGACATTATGATGGCTTTCGATGAGTGCCCACCATATCCAGCAGAGTACGACTACATGAAAAATTCAGTAGAGCGTACGACTCGCTGGGCAGAACGTTGCCTCTTGGCCCACCAACGACCAGAAGACCAAGGCTTATTTGGGATTGTTCAAGGTGGAGAGTATGAAGAGTTAAGAAAGCAAAGTGCACAAGACCTTGTTTCAATGGACTTCCCAGGTTATGCAATTGGCGGTTTATCTGTAGGAGAACCAAAGGATGTAATGAATCGCGTTCTAGAATTTACAACACCTTGGTTGCCAGAAGACAAACCACGTTACCTAATGGGTGTTGGCGCCCCTGATTCACTAATTGACGGTGCGATTCGCGGGATCGATATGTTTGACTGCGTTCTCCCAACACGTATTGCAAGAAACGGGACATGTATGACCAGCGTAGGACGTTTAATTGTCCGTAATGCAAAATATGCAAGAGATTTCCGTCCACTAGATGAGAACTGCGACTGTCATGTATGTAAAAATTACTCAAGAGCATACATCCGTCATTTAATTAAATGCGATGAAACATTCGGATTTAGATTAACGTCTTATCATAACCTGCATTTCCTGTTAAACTTAATGGAACAAGTAAGACAAGCAATTCGAGAAGACCGTCTGCTCGACTTCAGAGAAGAATTCTGCGAACAATACGGCTTCAACAAACCAAACGCAAAGAATTTTTAATAAGAAAAGCGGAGGAGTCCGTTTAGAGGCGTATAAAATGGAGTGCGGCGACCGAGATAAAGGAATCACAGAGAACGTAGTGATCTGATGATGACTTATCGACCGAGGCGAACGGAATTTTACTAGCCGCTGGACACCGCAGCTAGCCAAGAAAAGCGGAGGAGTCCGTTTAGAGGCATATAAAATGGAGTGCGGCGACCGAGATAAAGGAATCACAGAGAACGTAGTGATCTGATGATGACTTATCGACCGAGGCGAACGGAATTTTACTAGCCGCTGGACACCGCAGCTAGCCAAGAAAAGCGTAGGCGACTGATCTGGGATGCGGGAAAACTAGGGGGAGCGATAAGAAGTCGTTCTGTGACTTCGTTCGATTCACCGGTTTTACCCGAAGCCCAAGGAGCCGCAGCTAGCCAGAAAAGCGTAGGCGACTGATCTGGGATGCGGGAAAACTAGAGCATAGCAACTAAACCTCCTAATTATTGGATGTATTTGCGCGAAAACTGCTCTGTTTTGCGCGGAAATGCTGCCAATTCACTCGTAACATAGGAAATCTCGCGCGGTAACAGCTACGATTCGCGCGGAAATGTCTCATAAAGTCAAGCATTGGTCCAATTTTACTAATGAAAGGAGGGGAAAAGAGAATGGAGATTTTAGGTACATTATTACCGTTAATTTTAATGTTTGCGATTTTTTATTTCTTACTAATTCGTCCACAACAGAAGCGTCAGAAATCAATTCGTGACATGCATGCAAACCTACAACGTGGTGACAAAATCATCACAATCGGAGGTTTACATGGCGTCATCGATTCTATTGATGAAGATGTCATGACGATCCTTGTAAACGAAAATCGTAAATTAACATTAGATCGTGCTGCGGTGCGTGAGGTTGTTAATCCAGACTGAGTGTAAAAAGGCGAGAGGTTATCCTTTCGCTTCTTTTTATATCGTTCGTACAAAGCAAAAAAGCACAGCCATTTGGCTGTGCTTTTTTACTTTTCTGATTGACTTGAAAGATTGACGCCGATGATCCCGCCTATAGCTGCAACGAGTAGGTACAAACCATGGAACATATATTGTCCATTAGTGAAAGCTTCGTTATACCCTAAGAATTGAACCAAAAAAGTGACGAGGGAAAAGAGCAAAGCTGTGAGGGCACCGACCATCATACCTTTTGATTTTGCTTTTGTTCCTGCCATGAATCCACCAATGAACAGGGCGAGAAAGGCGACGGTTGTGATGAGCCAACCGATCGATTCCTCTGTGTACGAGGTAAACGTTAGAAATAATGATGTCATGAGGCTGAAGGATAGGGCAATGAGTAAAACTCCGCCTAATCCTAAAAAGACAGCTGGAAAAACATTGCGATAAGCCAAAAGATCACTCCCCTTTTTAATGGAATACATTCCTTACTACAGCTTATTCAGGCTTGTATAAAATAGACGTGAAAGATAGGCATGGACAGAATAAAGGACATGTTTGCATTGGGCTTGTCATAAGATGGTAGAAATGTGGACGAGAGGAGTACAAACATGGCAGTAACCTTTGCGTTAACCATTTTTATGATCAGTTACTTCTTTATCATGACAGAGAAGCTTAATCGTGCCGTCATTGCTTGCTTGGGCGGTGTGCTCATGCTTGTGTTCGGTGTGTATCAAATAGAAGCGGCCTTTTTGCAACATATTGACTGGCATACGATTACGTTATTGCTGTCAATGATGATCCTTGTCTCAATTACTAGTCAGAGTGGCTTTTTTGAGTACGTGGCGGTGTCAATGGCAAAGTGGGTGGAAGGTCGACCGATTCCGTTATTGATTGTGATTTCGACACTGACAGCAGTAGGGTCAGCTTTTTTAAACAATGTCACGACTGTGCTTCTGATTGTGCCGATCATCTTCACGCTGACTTCTTTGTTAAAGTTAAATGCAGTTCCTTTTCTTTTATCGATTGTGATGGCTTCAAACATTGGTGGGACAGCGACACTTATCGGAGATCCTCCCAATTTAATGATTGGTCAGGCAGTAAGTCATCTGAATTTCAATGATTTTCTTATTCATTTAAGCCCAGTTGTTATCGTTATTTTTATATTAGTAATGATTGGTTTAGTATTTTATTATCGTAACCAATTAGCGGTGAAACCGGAGCATCAAATGAGACTAAAAGGACTGAATCCGCGTGAATTTATTAAAGATCGGACCTTATTAATAAAGTCTGTCACGATTCTTTGTGCGACAACACTATCCTTTATTTTCCAACCTTTGCTTGGTATTGAATTGACAAGCATAGCTATGGTGGGGGCATTATTACTGATGCTGATTACCCAAGATGAGTTAGATGTGGAAGAAGTATTCAAGTCCGTCGAATGGGTCACTTTATTTTTCTTTATTGGCCTTTTCATGCTTGTCGGTGGATTAAAAGAAGTGGGCATTATTGATGAATTTGCTAAGGCGATTATATATTATACAGATGGGGATTTGCCAAAAACTGCCTTATTTATATTATGGGGTTCTGGTATATTATCAGGATTCGTTGATAATATACCGTTTGTAGCGGCAATGATTCCTGTTATTTTAGAATTCCAAGAGTATGGGATGACGAATCTTGATCCACTCTGGTGGGCGTTGGCACTTGGTGCGTGTTTAGGTGGAAATGCGACCATTATTGGTGCAACGGCAAATGTGATTGTTGCTGGGATGGCACTGAAAGCAAAACAACCATTCAGTTATCTAGAGTTCCTAAAAGTTGGGCTGCCGATTGCATTCATTTCGTTTATTATATCGAGTGTCTATATTTATTTTAGATACTTAATTTATTTTTAAACGTAGCTCTTTCCAAAAGCTTCAACTCATCAGCTCCGCTCCTCTGTGCATACTACAAAGTAAAGACAGAGTCGGAAACTCGGGAGGACGTGAGCGATGGATTTTATGACAATCATTTTACGGACATTTTTAGTGTATGTCATTATTCTCCTTGTCTTGCGCTTAATGGGGAAACGTGAAATAGGTCAGTTGTCTGTTCTTGATTTTGTCGTATCGATCATGATTGCTGAACTAGCCGTCATTTCGATTGAGAATTTTCAGGGACCGATAATCTATTCACTTATTCCAATTTTCGTGTTGTCTATCATTCAAATTACCTTTGCATTTATTTCGTTAAAAAGTGAGAAGTTACGTGATTTTCTAGATGGAGAGCCTTCGGTGTTAATTAAAGAGGGGAAAATTGATGAACACGAAATGCGCAAACAACGATACAATTTCGATGATCTTCTTGTGCAGTTGAGGCAAAATAAAGTAGCTAAACTTTCAGATGTTGAGTTTGCCATTCTAGAGCCTTCTGGAAAATTATCGGTTATTGAGAAAGCAAAAGAACCGCAGCAGAAAGGACCGAATATGCCATTGCCTCTTATTTTAGATGGTAAAGTACAGGAGGAGCATCTGACTAAAATCAATAAAACACCTCTTTGGCTAAGACAAGAAATGCGCAAGATTGGGTATCGAGATATTAAAAAAATATCTTATTGTGCGATCCGTGAAGACCAATCCTTTTTTGTGGACATAAAGGATGAGAAATAGGCGTAGAAGAAAGCTAATCTTGGCGGAGGTTAGTTTTTTTTGTTTTGAATGAACCGAATAAATACTTACTATTCTGAATATATAAACAACCCTTGTAATTTAATGAAGGATATGTAAAATAGGAATATACATTTGTGCATGTTAAAAGGACACGCGTAGGGGGAGAAAGATGAAATTATTAGTGAAGTTAGTGATCGGAATTGTTCTCGGTATTATCGCTGGATTGATTTTACCGCTAAATTTTGTCCGTGCATTTGTCACATTTAAAGAGGTGTTTGGGAGCTTCATTGGATTTATTATTCCATTTATTATTTTATTCTTTATCGCAAGTGGGGTCGCTGGACTAGGGAAGCAGTCGGGTCGTTTGGTTGGAAGTACAGTGGGACTAGCCTATACGTCAACCGTCATTGCAGGCTTACTTGCCTTCGTTGTGGCGGTACTCATTATTCCGAATGTAGCCACAACGAATGTGGTCACAGAGGATGCGGGCAGCTTAACATCTTATATCGACCTTGAAATTGAACCGTTAATGGGTATAGTCACAGCCTTAGTGATGGCCTTTGTTTTTGGAATTGGTGTTTCGAAAACAGGAAGTGAAAAAGTAAAAGGCATTCTTGATGAAGGTAAAGATATCATTGAACTTGTTATTACAAAAATTATTATTCCTTTCTTGCCTTTATACATTGCGGGGATCTTTGCTGAATTGGCTTATGATGGAACGGTGTTTGCAACATTAAGTGTATTTGCTGTCGTTTTGCTTTTGGTCATTTCTTTACACATCGTTTGGTTATTGATTCAATTCTCCATTGCAGGTGCGTTAAGGGGAGAGAATCCGATTCGTTTACTTATTAATATGCTACCGGCATACTTTACAGCTATTGGTACAATGAGTAGTGCGGCGACGATTCCTGTCACTTTAAAAGCAGTGAAGAGCAATAACGTCAAAGACAACATTGCAAACTTCGGAGTACCGTTAAGTGCGACGATTCATTTGTCAGGAAGTGTGATTACGATCGTTACATGTGCAGTGGCTGTGATGTATATGCTTCCAGAACTTGCGACTCCTACTCTATCTGGAATGTTCCCTGTTATTTTGATGCTTGGGTTAATTATGGTGGCTGCACCTGGGGTTCCTGGGGGAGCAATCATGGCTGCATTAGGGGTATTAACATCGATGCTTGGATTTACTGAAGCGGCGCTTGGTCTTATGATGGCGTTATATATGGCGCAAGATAGCTTCGGAACAGCAACGAACGTAACAGGTGATGGGGCGATTAACTTAATTATTGATCGATTCTCAAAATCGTAACTATTTACAAGGGAAGAGGTTGTCTCGACGTTGAGACAACCTCTTTTTTCTTGTTATCCTTTTGGGGCAAGCTTGGCGATCGTCTTACCGATGAATGGAACGCGGTTTAATTCGTCACGTTGTAAAAGACCTAAAAAGATCATCAGAATACTATAGAACACAGTAGTTAAAAAGATACTTAGCAAGGTTTTCGTTAGCATCGATTGATCTAAAAAGGCATGATGTAAGCACATAAAGCCGATCCATGTTGATGTTCCAATTAAAAAGATTACTTTGACAATCAGTTTGACATCAATTGTGAAGCTGACGGTTTTTACAACGGTCGCAAAATGTAGCAAGGTGACTAAAATGAATCCAATCACAATAGCCAGGGCAGCTCCCATAATCCCTAGCTCTGGTCTTGTGGCTAAGGCAAGGATCGCTCCTATTTTGACAACCGCTCCAAATAAACTGTTCATCATCGCCGCTTTTGCAAGGTCAAGAGCTTGTAATGTTGCTTGAAGAGGGCCTTGGAAGTACAGGAAGATACTAAATGGAGCCATCACTTTCACATAGGTCGCAACAGTCGGTGCGTTGTACATCAGATCCATAATTGGTTCGGCATAAACATATAAAATAACAACAGACACTCCACCAGAGATGAGCGCGAGCCGTAGGGCCTGATTTAATCTGTGGTGAATCATTTTGTATTGTTTTTTCGCTGCTGCCTCGCTAATAGCTGGAACGAGCGAGACGGATAGAGAGTATGTGATAAAAGTCGGTAAAAGAAGAAGAGGAATTACAAAGCCTGCCAGCTCGCCGTATTGTCTCGTAGCCATCACCGTAGCTACTCCTGCTAGAGCTAAACTTTGTGCGATAACGATTGGTTCAAAAAATAAAGAAAGGGAACCGATCAACCGACTTCCGGTTGTAGGAAGAGCAATCCGCATGAGATCATGAAAGGTATGCTTTCCTTCTTTTACATAATGAAAGAAACCCGAACGGATTTTAAATCGTTTATTCGTTTTAAACATAAAGATCATGTACAATAGTGACGCGAGTTCCCCGAACACAACGGAGATCATCGCACCAGCTGCTGCGTACTCAATCCCCATTGGTAAGAATGCACTTGTCATTACAGCAACCAACGTGATCCGGACGATTTGTTCAATCACTTGAGAGTAAGCTGTCGGTTTCATGTTTTGTCGACCTTGGAAATAGCCGCGCATCACAGAGGATAAGGCGACAATCGGGACAATGGGAGCGATAGCGATGAGAGGATAGTACGCTCTCGCATCTGTGAGCAATGTTTTTGATATAATGGGAGCGAAGACAACCATAGCGACAGTGAAAATGAGACTTAATGTACCAGTAACAGCGAGAGATACGACTAAAATCCGTTTAATTCGACCACGATCCTGATGGGCTTCAGCTTCAGCAACGAGCTTGGAGATCGCAACAGGTAGGCCTAGTTGGGTAATGGTGATCACAAGAAGTAAGGTCGGGACAGCCATCATATAGAGACCTACCCCTTCAGCTCCCATAATACGCGCGACCACAATTTTATTTACAAAGCCTAAAAAGCGTGTGATTAGCCCTGCGATAATGAGAATGAACGTCCCTTTAAGAAACGTTTGTTTTGACATGAGCAGCCCCACTTCCCTAAAAAAATAATGGATATTTTCCGTTATTATTTATATGCTTAGTAGTGGGGCAAGCATGACAAGTTGTTTGGTAGAATGAGATGGACTCGTTCAAGAATATATTGAAGTAGGAAAAAGAAAGGGAGATCTTTAAGTGAAAGAAACAATTCAAAATTTTATGGTTGAAACATTTGGGTTTTTACCCCCTGAATTATTAGTCGTCCTTGTGTCTGCGATGCCGATTCTTGAATTACGTGGAGGGATTCCACTTGCGGCGACGCTCGGGCTATCATTTGGCGAGGCATTATTTTACGGGATACTAGGAAATTTATTGCCGATTATTCCGATTCTCATCCTCTTCCGTCCGATTAGTAAATGGATGTTGCGTTTTCCTCTCTACAAACGCTTTTATGATTGGCTATATAGTCGTACATTGAAAAAGAGTGATAAGGTTGAGAAGTTCGGTGCGATTGGTCTGATCTTATTCACAGCGGTACCCCTTCCGACTACAGGGGCTTATTCTGCTAGTTTGGCAGCGATTTTATTTTTCGTGCCATTCCGCTCTGCTTTTCTAGCGATTGCAACAGGCGTTGTCATTGCTGGAGTCGGGGTAGCAACGGTGATGTACGCGATTTTCTAATTGAGAGTAAAAAGTGTGTAAGGGAGAGGAGCTTGAACAAATGGAAAAACAACAGTTTGAAAGCTGGAAAGAAGATGTTATGCCTGCGATTGTGACGAAAGTAGAAGAATTTCATTTTTTAGGCTACGGACGAGTGACGACTGATGAAGTCTGGAATTGCGTTATGGATCGTTTACGGAAGCAAACAGAATTTATGCGTCTTCATGCTTTTGTTCAAGTTATTCTCACATTGAAAATTCAAGATTATATGACGTGGTTAACGAAGCAAAGTTACCAATCAGGCACCGATTGGTTTAAAGATAACGAGTCGATTTTATAATAATGACAAGACGCAGTTCTACATAATATATATCTTTATGCGGAGAATCTTCCAAATGAAATTGACAGGAATTTTCATTGAAAGCTATAATAAGGCTATTGTGTAAATGCTTGTCTACTAGTAGACAAGCATTAGTGCGTTAATCAGAGGAGGCATTAGAGCAACATGGTGAAAAAGGGCCGTATTATCGCTTTTTTCCTGATCGTACTCATGTTTGGAGCACTAATTAGCCAGACGGTCATGGGAATTACGAAGGAAATTAAGTTAGGACTAGACCTTCAAGGTGGATTTGAGATTTTGTATCAAGTCAACCCAGCTAATGAAGGAGATGTGATTGACCAAACCGCGCTCAGTGCAACAGTAAGTGCGCTTAATCAACGTGTAAATGTTCTCGGTGTATCAGAGCCGAATATCCAAATTGAAGGGGATGACAGAATTCGTGTGCAACTCGCTGGTGTGGATGACCAACAGACTGCACGTGACTTACTTTCAACCGAAGCAAATTTAACATTCCGTGATGTAAATGATGTAGTGTTACTTGATGGAAGTGATTTGCAACAAAACGGGGCACGGTCTTCATTTAAAGATCAAACGAATGAACCAATCGTGACATTAACGCTTAATGATGGTGGTTTATTTGGTGACATTACAAGAGACATTTCAAGCCGTCCGCCAGGTGAAAACTTACTTGTTATTTGGCTTGATTTTGAAGAGGGTGTCGATTCATACGCAGCAGAAATGATGAGCGAAGATCCTAAATTCTTATCTGCACCTTCTGTTCGTGAACCAATTCCTTCGCGTGATGTGATGATTGATGGAAGCTTCACGGTTGAAGAAACACGTTTTATTGCAGAAGTTTTAAATGCAGGTAGTTTACCTGTTCAATTAGAAGAAATGTACTCTAATTCAGTAGGAGCTTCTCTTGGTGAGCAAGCGATGGAAAAAACGATTTATGCTGGCTTTATTGGTATCGCGTTGATTTTCATTTATATGCTTATTTATTACAGATTTATGGGTGCTATTGCTGTGGTGACGTTAAGCATGTACATCTACCTTGTGTTAGTCATCTTTAACTGGATGAATGCGATTCTAACCCTACCTGGTATCGCCGCATTAATTTTAGGGGTCGGTATGGCTGTTGATGCTAATATCATCACTTACGAACGAATTAAAGAAGAAATTCGTTCAGGTAAGTCAATCATGTCTGCATTTAAATCAGGAAGCAGACGTTCATTATCAACCATTTTAGATGCAAATATTACGACGATTCTAGCAGCGGGTGTGCTTTTTGCTTACGGGACAAGCTCTGTGCAAGGGTTTGCTGTTATGTTAATCGTCAGTATATTAACAAGCTTTTTAACAGCGGTATTTGGGACACGTCTTCTTCTCGGTTTCTGGGTGAATAGCCGTGCTCTAAACAAAAAACCTCGACTGTTTGGTGTGAAAGAAGGTGAAATCGATGAGCTTTAATTTTTATAACCGCGAGATTGATTTTGTCAGTCAACGTAAGAAGTTCTTCGTATTCTCGCTTGCCTCCATGCTCATTGGAGTGATCCTTTTACTTACCATGGGTCTAAACTTAGGGATTGACTTTAAGAGTGGATCTCAAGTTGAAATTCTAGCAGATACCTCGTTAACAGCAGAACAAGTCGAAGAGGAATTTGCACAAATTGGTTCAGGATACACACCTGATGATATTACATTAGGAGGGGACAATAATGAACTTGCAACCGCGAGATTTATTGGTGTCTTAGATGCAGGCGAAATCGCGGAGATTCAGTCGTACTTCGCCGAGCGTTTCGGAGCTGATCCGAATATTGGAACCGTATCGCCGACAGTAGGACAAGAGCTTGCTCGAAATGCTTTGATTTCTGTGTTGATTGCATCGGTCGGTATTATCATTTATGTGACGATTCGATTCGAGTTTTTATATGGTGTAGCAGCAATTGTTGCCTTGCTTCACGATGCATTCTTTATTATTGCGGTGTTCAGCTTGCTACAAATACAAGTGAATGTGCCATTTATTGCGGCCGTCTTAACCATTGTCGGTTATTCGATAAATGATACGATCGTTACTTTCGACCGCATTCGAGAAAACATGAAATTAGCAAAGCGTGTTAAAGATTTTAACGACTTAGCGAGTATCGTTAACAAAAGCTTAACGCAAACATTAGCTCGTTCCATGAATACGGTGCTAACGGTTGTGTTTGCTGCTGCTGCTCTTTTCATTTTCGGTGGAGAAGCCATTCGATCGTTTGCTTTAGCGCTCTTAATCGGACTCGTTGCCGGAACATATTCATCGATGTTCTTGGCATCACAACTATGGTTAATTTGGAAAGCGAAGCAATTAAAGAAGCGTAAATTCCAAAGTGAGCCTAAGTCAGAAGAAGAACCAACTGTCTAAGATCAAAAGGAAGGTCAGGGTGCATACCTTGATCTTTTTTTTGGTAGAATAAAGTAGAGTGGTGGTAGGTTTTGGTATACTATGTAGAGAGTGAGGTGAGCGTATGGAAGAAGCTGATATTCGTTATAAGAAAATACGTTTTGCTGCTTGGGTCGGAATTATAGGAAACATCATTCTGGCTATTGTAAAAGCGGTGATTGGTTTTATGGCAAATAGCCGAGCCTTAATAGCTGATGCTGCTCACTCCGCATCAGATGTTGTCGGATCGGTTGTTGTGTTAATTGGAGTACGTGCCGCGAAGATGCCACCAGATGAAGATCATCCATATGGTCACGGAAAAGCAGAGTCGGTGGCAGCGATCATTGTTTCTGTGTTACTACTTCTTGTTAGTTTTGAAATTGCTCTTAGTGCAGTGAAGTCATTTTTTGAACCTGTTGTCGTACCGAAGATGATCGCTATTTATGCCGTTGTATTTTCCATTGTGACAAAAGAATTAATGTTTCGATACAAGTATGAATTGGGAAAAAAATATAATAGTGAGGCGTTAATGACGGATGCTTGGCATCATCGCTCGGATGTCTTTTCTTCTATGGCTGCTCTTGTGGGGATTGGGGCAGCAATTATTGGAGGAATGATGGGGATTTCTTGGCTCGTTTACGGAGATGCGCTTGCGAGTGCTTTTGTTGCTGTATTAATTGGGAAGATGGCGTGGAGTCTCGGGAAACAATCAATTCACAATGCACTTGATCATGTTCTGCATCACGAAGATACAGTCGAGATGAAACAAGCAGCAGCTGGGGTTGAAGGAGTATTAAACGTTGATGAATTTTTTGCGAGAGAACATGGACATTACGTCATCATCGATATTAAGATTGGTGTCGATCCAATGATTACTGTGGAGGAAGGCCACTCCATTGGTAAAAATGTTAAGCTTCGTTTGTTAGAAGAGAAGAATGTTCAGGATGTACTCGTTCATATAAATCCATATAGGGCGAAACAAAAATAAGAGAAAGAAAAACAAAAGGAGGAGTTCGGGGATGAGGGGACAATGGAATATTATCTTGGGATTATTGGTCGCAATCATCATTGCAATCTTTGCGGTCATAAACGTTGACTCAGTTCGTGTGAATTACTTGTTTGGTGTGTCAGAGTGGCCGTTAATTCTTGTCATTCTTGTGTCAGTGTTTATGGGAGCCATCGCTGCAGGTGCGTTGGGGATGATGAAAATTTACGGACTGCAAGCAGAGATCAAAAAACTTAAGACGTTAAAAAATCATCAAGATTCATCAAAAACGCCAGAACAAGATGTCAACACAGAAGCTACACATGAGGCGGCTGCAACAACAGTAGATGCCAGTGAAGAAAAAACAAAATAATATCATCTGACGTTCGCATTTCAGACATTGTCACCCCTTGGTCACTCCTGTATAATAGGAAGGTCAAGGGGTGAACTTATGTTAAAACCTAAGGCAAGATGGAAAATACAAGAACAAGACAATCTAAAAACAGAATTACTTGTAAAAGAATTAGGTGTGGATACACTTGTGGCTCAATTATTATTAAATCGTGGTATTGACACTCCAGAAGCTGCAAAAACATTTTTATGTACCGAAGAAATGACCTATCATGATCCGTATTTGTTAGACGGCATGAGCGAAACAGTAACCCGAATAAAAGAAGCGATTGAAAATAAAGAAAAAATCCTCATTTTTGGAGATTATGATGCGGATGGAGTGAGCAGTACCTCCGTCATGATTTACACATTACAAGAACTTGGAGCAAGCTTTGATTATTATATTCCTAACCGATTCACAGAAGGGTATGGTCCGAATGAACCGGCCTTACGCCGAGCGAAAGAAGAGGGATATGCTCTTGTTGTGACGGTCGATACAGGAATATCAGCCGTACATGAGGCGAGTATAGCACGAGAGATAGGTTTAGACTTTATTATCACCGATCACCATGAAGCGCCACCGACGTTACCTGATGCGTTCGCGATTGTAAATCCGAAAAATCCGGGATGCTCGTATCCATTTAAAGGACTCGCAGGGGTTGGTGTGGCTTTTAAAGTAGCGCAAGCCTTACTCGATCGAATTCCTGTTGAATTACTTGATATTGCAGTGATTGGAACGATTGCTGACTTGGTACCACTTGTCGATGAGAATCGTTTACTTGCCAAAGAGGGATTAAAAGCATTGCAATCAACAGAAAAACCAGGCTTACGTGCGCTGATGGAAGTGTGCGGAGTTGGGCAGGATACGTTATCGGGAGATCATGTAGGATTTGGAATTGGACCTCGAATTAACGCAGCAGGCAGACTTGATTCAGCCGATCCAGCCGTTGAATTAATGATTACAAATGACCCAGTCGAAGCGAAACAATTAGCTGCTAGGATTGATGCGTTAAATAAAGAGCGTCAAAGCATCGTCAATGCCATTACCGAAGAAGCGGTGGAAATGGTTGAGACGATGTTTCCACCGAGTGAAAATAATGTATTAATTGTCGCCAAATCTGGTTGGAATGCAGGGGTTATCGGTATTGTCGCCTCGCGCCTCGTTGAGCGTTTTTATCGCCCGACGATTGTTCTTAGCATTGATGAAGAAAAGGGTACCGCAAAAGGCTCAGCAAGAAGCATAGAAGGCTTTGACATGTTTAAGGAGCTATCAGAAAGCCGCGACATCCTTCCTCATTTCGGTGGACATCCGATGGCAGCTGGTATGACATTACAAGAGAGCGATCTTGAACTTCTTCGTGAACGTTTGAATCAACAAGCGGGCGATGTATTAACGGAAGAAGACTTTAAGCCATTAACGAAAGTCGACCTTCAAACAACTGTCGATCATATTTCGTTAAAGGTCATTAAACAATTAGACGCGTTAGCGCCTTTTGGTGTTAGTAATCCGACGCCAAAAGTGATGATAGAAGATGTGCATATTGATCAGATGCGACGGATTGGTAGCGAAGCGAATCATTTAAAGATTAGTCTCGCTCAGAATGGGGCGAACTTAGACGGGATTGGGTTCCATCTAGGTCATCTGCATGATGAAATTAGTCAGACGGCTAAGGTTTCTGTGATTGGCACACTGTCTGTTAATGAATGGAACGGACATGTTAAACCACAAATGATGCTTGAAGATGTTGCGGTCAAAGAATGGCAACTGTTCGATTGGCGCAGCATTCAGGCGAAAAGACTAGCAGATCGCTTGCAAGAGATTCCAAATGACCAACGAGTGATTGTTTGTTTCCAAGAGGCAACCGCGGAACAACTAGCGCTGAATGAATTTGAAGACGTCGTCCGAGCGAGTGACTTAACAGGAACGGTTGGTGTATTTGAAGATAAGTATGTCGTATTACTAGATGTTCCAAATACGCGTCAAGAATTCGAGGAGCTCTTTAGTGACCAAGGAATTCCGAGTCGCGTGTATACGATCTTCCATCAAACAGAAGACTCTTTCTTTACGTCGAACCCGAATCGCGATCAGTTTAAGTGGTATTATGCATTTCTTGTTCAGCGCAAAACCTTCGATCTTAAAAAACGGGGGAATGACCTAGCCAAGCATAAAGGTTGGTCAAAACATACAATTGATTTCATGTCACAGGTGTTTTTAGAGCTAGGATTTGTTACAATAGACAATGGTGTCCTTACTACTAGTGAATCACCAGAGAAAAAGTCATTAGAACATTCTTTGACATATCAACGAAAACAAGAACATGCACAAATTGAAAATCAATTCGTTTATTCTTCCTACGAGGAATTGAAGCAATGGTTCAATCGCATAATTCTTCCAACTAAAATAGATGAACGACAGATCAAGGAGACGGTGTAGAAATGGATTTTAAACAGCATATTACAATTGTAGAAAACTATCCTAAAGAGGGTATTCGTTTTAAAGACATTACGACGTTAATGCAAGAAGGACCAGCGTATAAGGCAGCTATTGACGAAATGGCTGATTATGCAAAGGATAAAGACATTGATCTTGTCGTTGGACCAGAAGCACGAGGTTTTGTGGTTGGTTGTCCAATTGCTTATTCACTCGGTAAAGGATTCGTTCCAGTTCGTAAAGCAGGGAAATTACCTCGTGAAGTGCTCTCAGTTGATTACGGCTTAGAGTATGGAAAAGATAGCTTAACAATTCACCGTGATGCGATCAAGAAAGGTCAACGTGTATTAATTGCCGATGACTTGCTTGCAACAGGGGGAACGATTGAAGCGACAATTAAAATGGTCGAAGAGCTTGGTGGAATCGTTGTTGGTATTGCGTTTATGATTGAGCTTGACTACCTTGACGGCCGCGGGCGTTTAGAAGGATATGACTTATTCTCATTAATGACGTACAAATAACGAACAGATAATTAGAGTGCCCATTTCATCGTGGGTGCTCTTTTCTACTATAGTAATCTTTTATTTCCAAAAGGCGTTGCGAGAATTGCTGTTAAATGAGCTTTATCTGTAGTATTGGTAATAATTTTCAATATTACTTCGACAATTTTCGCCTTTATCCCTTTACATCGAGTCAAAACTTAACGATAATAAGAACAAATCGAATCGTGAATAGGTGATTTCATGACCATAGATCAAGTAATTGAAAAAGCAAGTCTATATCTTAGTGAAGAGGACGTTGCTTTTTTACGCAAGGCTTACGAATTTGCTGAAAAATCTCATAGTGGTCAATACCGAAAATCGGGTGAACCATACATTCTTCATCCCATTCAAGTCGCAGGGATCGTCATTGAGTTAGAACTAGACCCTAATACTGTGGCTGCAGCGTTTTTACATGACGTTGTGGAAGATACAGAAGTGACAATTGAAGAGATTGAAGAAGAATTTAATGATCAAGTAGCCATGCTCGTTGATGGTGTAACAAAGTTAAAGAAGTTTAAGTACAAGTCGAAAGAAGAGCAACAAGCGGAGAACCACCGTAAGATGCTTGTAGCGATGGCAAAAGACATTCGTGTCATTTTAATAAAGTTGGCTGATCGTCTCCATAACATGAGAACGTTAAAGTTTATGCCACCAGAAAAGCAACGAGTGACGTCAAACGAAACACTTGAAATTTTCGCTCCACTTGCCCATAGGCTCGGTATCTCTACAATTAAGTGGGAGTTAGAGGACATTGCTCTTCGTTATTTAGATCCACAACAGTACTACCGTATTGTGAATCTAATGAAGCGTAAACGGACAGAACGAGAGCAGTATCTATCGGGTGTGATGGATAAGATTAGTGATCACTTAACGGATGTCAATGTTAGAGCTGAACTCTCAGGTCGTCCTAAGCATATTTACAGTATTTATCGCAAAATGATTCTACAAAACAAGCAATTCACTGAGATTTATGATTTGCTTGCTGTTCGAATTATCGTGAAAAATATTAAAGACTGCTATGCTGTGCTAGGTATCATCCATACATGCTGGAAGCCGATGCCAGGACGTTTTAAAGACTATATTGCGATGCCTAAAGCGAATATGTATCAATCACTGCATACAACCGTTGTCGGGCCATATGGTGATCCACTTGAGGTGCAAATTCGAACAGAAGAAATGCACCAAATAGCGGAGTTTGGGGTTGCCGCACACTGGGCGTACAAAGAAGGCAAGCCCGTAGCGTCAACTTCTCATGATTCATTTGAGGACAAGCTGACTTGGTTCCGTGACATTATCGAGTCGCAAAATGATACGAATGATGCACAAGAATTTATGGAATCGTTGAAGATGGACTTATTTAGTGACATGGTCTTTGTGTTTACACCAAAGGGCGATGTGCTTGATCTTCCTCGTGGCTCTGTGCCACTTGACTTTGCCTACCGTATTCATAGTGAGATCGGTAATCGCTGTATAGGTGCAAAGGTTAACGGCAAGATGGTGCCTCTTGATCACGAGTTAAATACAGGCGATATTGTCGAAGTGATGACATCGAAGCATTCGTATGGACCTAGTCAAGATTGGTTAAAAATCACACAATCTTCTCACGCAAAAAACAAAATTAAGCAATGGTTCAAGAAAGAACGCAGAGAAGAAAACATTGAAAAAGGTCGAGAGATTGTTGAAAAAGAAATTCGTGCTCTTGATTTTGAACCTAAAGAAGTGTTAACGATTGAAAACATTCGAGAGGTAGCCAACAAGTTTAGCTTTGCAGGTGAAGAAGATATGTTTGCCGCAGCGGGCTACGGTGGAATTAGTGCTAAGCAAATCGTCAATCGTATGACCGAAAAGCTACGTAAACAACTAGACCAAGAACAAGAAGAACAATCACTAGCCGATGCGATTAGCGAAATCCCATCATTTACACAAAAAAAGAAAGCTAGTTCTGGTGTTCGTGTAAAGGGTGTGGATAACCTATTAATTCGTCTATCACGTTGTTGTACGCCAGTTCCTGGTGATGATATTATCGGCTATATTACGAAAGGTCGAGGGGTTTCGATTCACCGTGCTGATTGTACGAACGTAAATACAGAAGAAGCTAAGACACGACTCCTTCCTGTTGAATGGGAGGGTGATCTTAAACAATCAAAATCCTATAATGTAGATATTGAAATTACTGGATTTGATCGAAATGGTCTCTTAAATGAAGTACTACAAGCTGTAACAGAGTCAAGAACGATGATTAATGAAGTCTCTGGAAAAAGTGATCACCGAAATAAAGTTGCTACGATTCATATGACGATTTTAATTCAAAACATTGATCACCTTCATAAAGTCGTAGAAAAAATTAAACATTTACAAGATATATATTCTGTTCGCCGTATTATGCATTAAGAAATTGAGGTGTCCGTTTTGCGCGTAGTCTTACAACGATCTAAACAAGCATCTGTAACCGTAGAAGGTGAAGTCGTCGGTCACATTGATGCAGGGCTCGTTCTTTTAGTTGGAATTACTCATGAAGATACAAACAAAGATGTTGAATATATAGCTGATAAAGTTATCAACTTACGAATTTTTGAAGATGAGGAAGGAAAGATGAACCACTCTCTTCTCGATCTCAAAAAAGATATTTTATCGATTTCGCAATTTACGTTATACGGTGATTGTCGAAAAGGACGCAGACCAAACTTCATGCAAGCAGCGAAACCCGATCTAGCACTTGAGCGCTATGATTATTTCAACGAAGTCTTAAGACAAAAAGGCATCCGTGTTGAAACGGGCACATTCGGTGCGATGATGGACGTTCAATTAATAAATGACGGACCCGTTACGCTTGTAGTAGAGAGTAAGTAAAGATAGACAAGAGGCTGGGACATAAACAAGGGAATTAACTGAGAATCGGAACAAGGCACAAACTTAACGAAGTATATTTCAGGTGCGGCTTATTTGCACCGCCTGTGATTTGTTCAGATTCCTGCAGGTTAAAATACTTTAGTTCTATCCTCTTTTTTTACTAATAGAAGATTCGTTTCAGTGTTGGCATGCGAAGTAAATAGGTCTATAGCCACTTAAATGGGAGTGGCTATTTTTCATTTTGTCGAAATACGTCTAAAACTTTCTCGTTAATTATCAGAAAATTCTCTTGCAAATATGGGCGAATCTATTTAGAATAATCCTTAAGAATATGAAAACGATTTCATATTCTGGTTGTTGTGACCGATTACATATGGTTCGCGACTGAAATCGATTCCATAAGGGGGAATAGAAAATGAAATTTTTTAAACGTATGGCTATGGGTACTTTTGCAGTATCAATGTCAGTGATGCTTGCAGCTTGTGGGGGCAATGAACCGACAAGTGACACACCGGCAGATCCTGAGACAGACACAGATTCAGGTGAAGAGGCAGCGGTAGATGATGATGAAGTTGTGACGATTACGTATGCTCGTGGCTTTGATGCAACAGAAGGGAACACGAAGTTAGTTGAGGCGTTTATGGAACAAAACCCAAATATCAAAGTTGAATTCCAAGAGATGCCAGCTGATACAGGTGCTCAACATGATAGTTATGTAACCGCTTTCAGTGCACAAAGCGCAGAGATTGATGTCTTTGACGTTGATGTTATCTGGCCAGCAGAATTTGCTCAAGCAAACTATGCACTAGAACTTGATCGCTTTATCGACCAAGACGGCATTGATATGGATGCGTACTTCCCAGGAACCGTTCAATCTGGAAACGTAGGTGGAAAGCAATTTGCGATGCCTAAGTTCACAGATGCAGGTTTACTTTACTATCGTAGCGATATTATTGATACGCCACCAGCAACGTGGGATGAACTGATTGAGATGGCTTCTGCTCACCAAGGAGAAGAAGGAACTCAATTTGGTTACTTAATGCAAGCAAACCAATACGAAGGCCTAGTCGTTAATGCAACAGAATTCATTGCAGCTTATGGCGGTGAAGTCATCAACGAAAATGGTGAAGTAGTAATTAATAGTCCTGAAGCGATTAAAGGGATTGAGAAGATGGCTGAAATTGCGACATCTGACTTCGTTCCTGGTGATATCTTAAGCTTCATGGAAACAGAAACAGCGAACTCATTTATTCAAGGGAACGCAGTGTTTGCTCGAAACTGGCCTTACATGCAATCTATGGCAAATGATGAAGCAAACTCTGATGTTGCAGGTAATGTTGACTTCGCTCTTTTACCAGCTGGTGATGCAGGAAGTGCTGCTGGTCTTGGTGGATGGATGACGATGATCAGCCGTTACTCAGAAAATATTGAAGCATCTTGGGAGCTTGTGAAGTTCATGACAGGTCCTGAAGGTCAAAAGATTACAGCGATGTATGGCGGAAATGCACCGACAATCGAAGCATTGTATGAAGATGCCGAAGTACAAGAGGTCTCTCCATTGTTTGCAAACGAAGAGTTTGTAAGCACGCTACAAAATGCTGTACCACGTCCGATTACACCTATTTACCCTGAGATCTCTGACATTATGCAAATCGAACTTTCAAGTGTATTAGCAGGTTCGATCACAGCTGAGGAAGCTGTTGCGAACATGGAAGAGAAGATGAACGCAGCGATTAATAACTAACAAGAGAAGATGGAGGAGACCAACGCTCCTTCATCTTTTTTAAAACTTGATCAAGAAGTAGAGGGTGGTGTCGATGGCTAAGAAGTCTCAGAATGGATCTCGCTTTAGCTTAAGTGAAACACAACTAGGGTATGCCATGGTTGCTCCGGCTTTATTATTAGTTATTTTTATTACATTATGGCCAGTGGCGATATCCTTTTATAACAGTTTATTTGATTATCGTTTAAACGATCCGACCCGTTCACAGAAAATGTTGAGTTCGACGATCGATTTAGAAGCCTATGTGAATACCTATTACTACTTAGATCGAACGTTATCTGATCTCTCAGAGGGTGATCCTGAAATAGGCTATGAACTAGAGCTCAAAGAGATTGAAGACAATGTAAGAGGATTGCACCAAGAACTTCTTAGTGATTCAAACATTGAGTCTCGATATGAAACTGTTGAAGACATGGTGATGCGTTACCAACCTGTCACAAACAATGATTTAAAATACGTGAAAATTGATAATGAACTAGCACATGATTATAAGGAGACATTGAGTGACGGAGCTGAATTTCTTGCCAGTATCCAAGGATCGATCAATGGTGGGGACGGCGAGCTTCTTATCCTAAACTCGATTAGTTATTTTGAAAATGTTAATCAAGCAGTATTGGAATCGAATTTTATTGGTTTCTCACATTATTCAAGGTACTTTCAAGACGGACGAATGTGGGCCGCTATGAGTAATACATTAGTGTTTACAGTAGCCTCTGTTGCTGCTGAACTAGTATTAGGTTTAATGATTGCTTTGTTAATTAATCGACAATTTAAAGGGCGCGGAATTGTACGTGCTGCGGTCTTAATTCCATGGGCGATCCCAACGGCGGTTGCCGCGATGATGTGGAAATACTTATATGATGGTCAGTATGGAATTGTGTCTCATTATTTTGAACAGTTAGGACTCATTTCAAGTGCATCGGTCTTACTTACAACAGGAAGTGGCGCGATGTTCTCTGTAATCTTTGCAGATGTGTGGAAGACAACACCATACATGGCCCTTTTATTACTAGCAGGTCTACAAACGATCCCGAACGCTTTGTATGAAGCAGCAAGAGTGGATGGTGCGAATAAGATTCAAATCTTCTTTAAAGTGACATTACCACTGTTAAAGTCTGCGATATTAGTCGCCTTGTTATTTAGAACATTGGATGCGTTCCGAGTGTTTGACCTGATCTATGTATTAACAGGTGGAGGACCAGCGAACTCAACAGAATCGATTTCGATTTATGCCTACAAAACGTTGTTTGCACAGCAAAACTTCGGAGCCGGGTCTGCGTTATCGGTGATTGTATTCTTAGCTGTGGCACTCATTAGCTTCTTGTTTATCAAATTGATCGGTTCGGAATTATTCGATGGCCGAACGAAAAGGTAGGTGAACCAGGATGAATAAAAAAGCGGGATTAGGATTTTATATCTTTTTAGCTCTCTTTATCACTCTTGTCATGTTCCCATTTTTATGGGTGTTCTTGACATCGATCAAACCACCAAGAGAAATTTTTGCATCCTTCTCATGGTTCTCTTCGAACCCGACACTCGATTCCTATCGATCGGCACTAGAGACGAGGCCATTGATTCGGTATATGTGGAATAGTATTGTTGTGGCTTCCTTAACAACGGTCATTGCGATTGGCTTTGCATCACTAGCAGCCTACGCCTTAACGAGATTGCCGATTCGCTTTAAAGGGTTAATTTTAGGAACGGTTTTAGCAGCGGCGATGTTTCCACAAATCGCGATTATCTCACCAATCTATAACATTATTACTGGGCTAGGCTTACGTAATAGTTATTTCGGTTTAGTCATTCCATATATTACTATTAGTTTGCCGCTTGCGATTTGGATTTTGTCCACCTTCTTCCAAAAGATTCCTTTTGAATTAGAGGAATCGGCCAAGTTAGACGGTGCGACACCATTTCAGACTTTCCGAAAAATTATTTTTCCGTTGGCGGCACCTGGCGTGTTTACAACAGCAATTCTCGTCTTCATTGCTTCTTGGAATGAGTATTTATTCGCCTTAACGATTAATACTAGTGATGAATGGCGTACAGTTCCAGTTGGGATCTCGATGTACCAAAGTCAATACAGTGTACCTTGGGGAGATATTTCAGCTGCAACGGTTTTAGTGACGATACCAATTGTCATTATCGTTCTATTGTTCCAACGAAGAATTGTCTCAGGACTTACATCTGGATCAGTTAAAGAATAGGGAGGAATATTAAAATATGAATATTACAGTATGGAACGAAAATGTCCATGAACAACAAAATGAAAAAGTACGTGAGGTGTACCCTGAAGGGATTCATCAAGCGTTAGCTTCTATCTTCAAAAATTCAGAGCATAACGTTCGAACAGCGACTTTACAAGAGCCTGAGCATGGGTTGTCTAAGGAAGTGCTAGAGAAGACGGATGTTCTATTATGGTGGGGGCATGTGGCACACGATGAAGTGGAAGATCACGTCGTACAGGCCGTCTGTGATCGAGTTCAAGCAGGTATGGGGCTAATCGTTCTTCACTCAGGGCATTTTTCCAAAGTGTTTAAAAAGTTAATGGGGACGTCATGTGACCTGAAATGGCGAGAAGTTGGAGAAAAAGAACGACTATGGGTTGTGGAGCCTAGCCATCCAATTGTTGCTGGTATCGATTCCCATATAGTAATTGAAGAAGAGGAGATGTACGGGGAGCATTTCGATATCCCGACGCCAGAAGAGTTAGTGTTTATTAGTTGGTTTGAAGGTGGAGAAGTGTTTCGTAGCGGATGCACATACAGAAGAGGACTAGGAAAGGTGTTCTACTTTAGACCAGGTCACGAAACGTTCCCAACCTATTACAATGAACAAATTCGTCGAGTAATCGAAAACGCGGTCAACTGGGCAGAACCAGTGAAACGTGAAGGGCCTACGTATGGAAATGCACAACCATTAGAAGAAATTAAAGCGAAGAACTAGGAGGAATAAAGATGACAGAGATGAAACGATTAAAAGTAGCAGTCATTGGATGCGGGAGTATTGCTACTAATCGTCACTTACCAGAGTATCATCAAAATGAGAATGTTGAGATTGTCGCTGTATGTGATGTAGTGGAAGAACGAGCGCAAAAAACAGCTCATCAATACGAGGCAAAAGCATACACATCCTATGAAGAATTATTTGCAAAAGAATCGATCGATCTCGTTAGTGTATGTACACCCAACTATCTTCACGCAAAGATCTCGGTGGCAGCCTTATCGGCAGGACTTCACGTATTATGTGAAAAACCAATGGCCACATCAAAAGAAGAGTGCGACGCCATGATTGAAGCAGCGAAGGAATCAGGAAAAAAGCTAATGATTGCTCACAACCAACGCTTTGTTGCATCTCATCAAAAAGCGCGTGATCTCATCGCTTCAGGAGAAGTTGGTAAAATTTATAGTTTTAGAACGGCCTTTGGTCATGCAGGTCCAGAAACATGGAGTGCTGACGGAAAGGAAAGTTGGTTCTTTAAAAAGGATGAAGCGTTTATTGGAGCGATGGGCGATCTAGGTGTACATAAATCCGATTTGCTCCGTTATATTTTAGGTGAAGAAGTGACAGAAGTCTCAGCTTTTGTGACAACAAGCGCGAAAGAAAATGCATCGGTTGATGATAGTGCCGTGGCAATTTTGAAAACGGAATCAGGCACAATTGGAACATTGGCCGCTAGTTGGTCCTATGTGGCAAAAGAAGATAATTCTACGATCATATATGGTGAAAAAGCGATCTTACGCTTAGAAGATGATCCTGTGCATTCGTTGGTAGTCGAGTACAAAACAGGAGAGATCGTTCGCTATGAGTTAGGGCAAATTCAATCCAATGATGAGGGTGGACAATCGAATTCTCATGTCATTGATCACTTTGTTCAAGCCATTTTACGTAACGATGAACCGCTCATTACAGGAATAGAAGGAAAGCGCTCATTAGATATTATTCTCGGTGCTATGGAAGCTAGCGAAACAGGTCGAACGATACGTTTAGAGAAGTAGGAGTGGATCTCATGGAAAGATTACGAGTCGGGATAGTTGGTGTTGGTGGGATTGCTACATCCCGCCACATCCCTGCTTTTTTAGCGATTCCGGACATGGTTGATGTTGTGGCAGTGTTTGATCAACAATTGGAGCGAGCTGTGATTGTGGCAGAGGAGCTCGGCATCCCATTCGTTGCTAAAAAGTATGAAGAACTTCTTGATGCGGTTGATGCGGTTGTCATTTGTACACCGAATCGCTTTCACTCAGAGCTTGCGGTGACAGCGCTTAGTGCAGGCTGTCATGTGTTATGTGAAAAGCCAATGGCAACAAGCGTAGAAGAATGTAAAAGAATGCTCGAGGCGGCGAATCAAGCAAATAAAAAATTGATGATCGCTTATCATTATCGTTTTATGAAAGAAGCCCAAGCGGCGAAACGTCTGATCGATGCGGGGGAAGTTGGCATGCCGCTTGTCATTCGTGTGCAAGCTCTTCGTCGTAGAAAAGTACCTGGTTGGGGTGTGTTTACAAATCATTCTCTTCAAGGTGGCGGATGCTTGATGGATTATGGCTGCCATTTGCTTGATTTGGCCTTATGGTTAACGGGACATGAAGAAATAGAGTCAATCACAGGACGTACATATGAAGAAATTAGTCGAAACCCTAATGAGATCAATGAATGGGGTAGTTATGATACAGAAAAAATAGATGTCGAAGATCATGCGACCGCCTACATCACCTTCAAAAATGGAGCTAGTCTATTATTTGAAACATCTTGGGCGGCAAATATTGAAGCAGATAAAGAGACCTTAAGTATTTCTGGAACGTCTGGTGGTCTAGATGTCTTCCCGCTTGCTCTTAATCAGTCGAAACATGGGATGCTTCAAACGATGAAACCAGATTATATTGAAGGGGCAGATGATCCAAGTGTTCCTCAAGCGACAAATTTTGTGAAAAGCGCGTTAGGTTTAGAGCCATTGTTAGTTGAGCCTGAACAAGCGATGGAAGTCAATCGAATCATTGAGGCAATCTATTCTCAAAGTGGAAAGAGGGAAAACCAATGAAACTAGGATTATTTACTGTTTTATTTGCACAAAAGTCTTTTACAGAGATGCTTGATTATGTGAAAAAAGCAGGAATTGAAGCGGTTGAAATCGGCACAGGAGCCTACCCGGGCGAAGCTCATTGCCCACGTCGTGAATTGTTACAAGATGCGGAGAAGCGTAAGCGTTATTTAGATGAAATTGAGTCAAGAGACCTTGAGCTTGAGTCATTCAGCTGTCACGGTAACCCGATTAGTCCAGATGCAGCTTTCCGTCAAGAAAGTGATGAAGCCTTATTTGAAACAATTGAGTTAGCTTCAAAAATGAATGTCGGCATTGTCAACTGTTTCTCAGGAACTGCTGGTGATCATGAGGGGGCGAAATACCCGAACTGGCCAGTTGCTCCGTGGCCGAATGAATATGGTGATGTATTGAAGTGGCAATGGGAAGAAAAGCTGATCCCATATTGGAAAAAAGCAGCAGCTTATGCCGATGATCATGGCGTGAAACTCGCATTAGAATTGCATGGAGGCTTTCTTGTCCACACCCCACATACACTTTTAACGTTACGAGAAGAAACATCTAAAGCGATTGGAGCGAATTTAGATCCGAGTCATCTTTGGTGGCAAGGAATTGACCCAGTTGCTGCGATAAAAATCTTGGGAAGAGAAGAGGCGATTCATCATTTCCATGCTAAAGATACATTTATCGATCAAGAACAAGTCAATCGCTACGGTTTAACAGATATGCAGCCTTACGGAAATATTCAAACGCGTGCGTGGAATTTCCGCTCAGTTGGTTGTGGTCATTCGATTCAAGAGTGGACAGAGATGATGAGCGCTCTTCGTACATTTGGTTATGATGGGGCGATCAGCATTGAGCATGAAGATCCTTTGTTATCGATTGAAGAAGGGTTCCAGACAGCTGTTCGCAATTTGAATCCGTTGTTATTAAGAGAAGCACCAGGAGACATGTGGTGGGCGTAGCAAGGAAATAAACGGGATCATCGCTAGGGTATGATTCCATTAGGTGATGGATATGGCAACGATTAAAGAAGTCGCGAAGTTAGCTGGGTTATCAAGAACGACGGTTTCGCGTGTGATGAATAATCATCCGTATGTATCCGATGAAAAAAGAGAACAAGTATTAGATGCGATGACTCAACTTGGGTATGTCCCAAATAGTTCAGCAAGACGTTTGCGAAAAAACCGAACAGAGACGATTGCTGTCCTGATCTCACGTGTCGTCAACCCCTTTTTCAGTAAGCTTGTCGATGAGATGGAACGGATCGCAGCAGAGCATGGGTATCAAGTGATCTTGTGCAACACAAGGCAAGACAAAGATAAGGAACGAAATTACTTAGAATTATTACGAACGAAACAAGTCGATGGAGTGATCCTCGCTTCGATTGAGAATGAGTGGGATGTAATTGAGCCGTATACTGAATATGGGCCGATCATTTGCTGTAATGAGTATCGAGAAGGTATCGCGGTCCCGTCGATTAGACTTGATCAAATCAAAGCAGGAGCTCTTGCGACGAATCACCTTATTGAACTTGGTCACTCTCGCGTTGTCTACATTGGGGGAAGTCAAGATAGTCCACTCTCTGAGGACAGAAGGAGAGGGTATGAACAAGCCTTAACGAGCGCGGGTATCAATATTGTCAAAGACTACATTATTCATGATGTGTACGGCATTGAAGATGGGCAATTGATTTGTGAGCGACTGTTAGATTTGAAACCTCGGCCTACAGCGGTATTTGCAGGCAGTGATGAAGTAGCGGTTGGATTAATGAATGCCCTGCTTGAAAGGGGCTTACGTATTCCAGAGGATTTTGCTGTTGTCGGTTTTGACAATCAACCCATCGCAGAAATCATATCGCCTAAATTAACGACGATTGAGCAGCCGATTAACCAATTAAGTCATATGGCGATGACAAGAATGCTTCATGCCCTTCAAACAACACAAAAGTTGTCGCCAAGCATTGAGTTTTTGTCGCATCAATTGATCATTAGGCAATCAACGACTGGAAAAAAAAATTAAAAGAATGAAAGTTTTTCGTTGTTTTTGGTCATCCTAAAGAGGAGATCAGAAACGAGGAAGGACGATGACTATGCGTTCGGGAATGAGGCAACAATTAATCCATCAACAATCAGATCAAATGTTTCACGTTGATTTTCATCAATTTGTGGAACGTGAGGGGAATCAAACGAACTTAGAGCTTGCCTCAGAATTTGGGTTGTCTTTAAGAGATGTTAAAGCTTTAAAGCAGAAGCTCGGCCGAAACTAGCCTATTGACAGGTGAAGATTTCATTCGTATAGTAGTAAACAAACCAATTATAAATTTCTATTATTCCGTTGACGAGGCATAGTAGTCGAGGTAACAGATTGATCAGAGAGGAGAGGTCGTGGCTGAGAGCCCTCCCAATTTGTCTTGATGAATGAACACCTTTGAGGATTTTCTCTGAACGCATTGTTTAGTAGGAGATGACGTATACAGGCGTTAACTGTTGAAAAGTGGAAGCATGAGTGTATGCTTCAATTAGGGTGGCACCACGGGTATATAACTCTCGTCCCTGATGTATTAAACATCAGAGACGGGAGTTTTTTTGTGTTTTATCTTAGTGCCATTTTTTTACTTTTTATTTAAAGATGATAAATGAGAGCAGGAGGATGTTTGATGAGTATTCAAATTCCACGCGGTACGCAAGATTTATTACCAGGTGAAATTGAAATTTGGCAGTATATCGAAAAAAAGGCTGAAGAAATTTGCAGCCGTTACAACTATCAAGAAATTCGCACCCCAATTTTTGAGCATACAGATGTGTTTGCACGAGGTGTGGGAGAAACAACCGATATCGTTCAAAAAGAAATGTATACATTTACTGATCGTGGCGAGCGAAGTCTTACACTACGCCCAGAAGGAACAGCTGGTGTTGTTCGCTCATTTGTTGGCAATAAGCTTTACGGATCGGCCAATCAACCAACGAAGTTATTTTACACAGGCCCTATGTTCCGATATGAGCGTCCCCAAGCAGGTCGCATGCGCCAGTTCGTTCAGTTTGGCGTTGAAGCATTAGGGAGTAAAGATCCAGCAATCGATGCGGAAGTATTGGGACTTGTAATGAGTATTTATTATGAGCTTGGACTAACAGATATTAAGCTGGTGTTAAACAGCTTAGGAGATAAAGAAAGCCGGGATGCCCATCGTGAAGCGTTAATTAAGCATTTTAAACCGAACATCGAAGAATTTTGTTCAGATTGTCAGAACCGTCTAGACAAGAATCCATTGCGTATTCTTGATTGTAAGAAGGACCGGGAACATCCATTAATGGCAACGGCCCCTTCGATTCATGACTACTACACAGAAGAGTCTGCTGCATACTTTGAACAAGTCAAAGCTCATTTAGATCAAATGGACCTGCCATATGTGATTGACCCAACGCTCGTGCGCGGTCTTGATTACTACAACCATACGGCATTTGAAGTGATGGCAGAAGGTGAAGGGTTTGGAGCAATTACGACATTATGTGGCGGCGGTCGTTACAATGGACTTGTTCAGGAATTTGGTGGGCCAGAAACTCCTGGTATTGGCTTTGCATTTAGTATTGAGCGACTAATCATGGCATTAAAAGCACAAGGGAAAGTGCCAGAACTAGGCAATCAACTGGACTGTTTTGTCGTGACACTAGGCGAGAAGGCGAAAGAAAAATCTGTCGAATTGTTATATCAATTACGCCAAGCAGGATTGAAAGCAGATAAAGATTACTTAGATAAAAAGATGAAAGCTCAATTTAAAGCAGCAGATCGTTTAAATGTTCGGTACACAGCGATTCTTGGAGACAATGAGCTTGAAGAAAACCGTATTAACGTGAAAAACATGGAAACTGGTGAGCAAGTCGAGATCGCACTCGATTCATTTATCACATATATGAAAGAGCAAGCAAAGGGAGGCAAATTAGATGATAGGTAGAACACATCATTGTGGCGAATTAAAGAAAGATCAAGTAGGGGAAGTGGTCCAACTAAAAGGGTGGGTGCAAAAGCGTCGTGACTTAGGAAATGTGATTTTCCTAGATTTACGTGACCGCTCAGGCATTGTGCAAGTGGTATTTAGTCAAGAAGTAGATAAAGAGGCTCTAGAAGCGGCTGAGCGCGTTCGTAATGAATATGTACTTGAAGTCGAAGGAACCGTCGTAGCCCGTGAAGAACGCACAGTAAATGATAAGCTTCCAACAGGAGAAATCGAAATTCACGTTCATAAAATGGCGGTGTTAAATGCGTCAAAATCGCTACCGTTCCAAATCGAAGCAGACACAGATGCATCAGAGGATGTTCGCTTGCGTTACCGTTATTTAGACCTACGTCGCCCTGATATGCAAGAAATCTTTAAGTTACGTCATCAAACAACGAAGTTAATTCGAAACTTCTTAGATGACGAGACGTTCATTGAAATTGAAACACCAATGTTGACAAAGAGTACACCAGAAGGCGCACGTGATTATCTTGTGCCAAGTCGTGTTCACCACGGTGAATTTTATGCCTTACCGCAGTCGCCGCAGATCTTTAAACAGCTACTAATGGTATCTGGCTTTGAACGTTACTATCAAGTGGTTCGTTGTTTCCGTGATGAGGATTTACGTGCGGATCGTCAACCAGAGTTTACTCAAATTGATATTGAGACTTCATTTATGGACAAAGAAGACCTTCTTGCTATGACGGAAAAAATGATGGCGAAAGTTTTAAAGGAAACAAAAGGTGTTGATGTTTCTCTACCAATGCCACGCCTAACGTATGATGAGGCAATGAATCGTTACGGTTCTGATAAGCCAGACACTCGTTTTGAGATGGAACTTGTCGAGCTATCTGATGTTGTGAAGGATTCAAGTTTCAAAGTATTTACAGGTGCGATTAATAGCGGTGGAATTGTTAAAGGCTTGAACTTAAAAGGTGGTGCAAGCAAAATGTCTCGTAAAGAGATTGATGCCTTAACAGATTTTGTTAAGCCTTATGGTGCCAAAGGTCTTGCTTGGTTAAAAGTTGAAGCTGAGGGTCTTAAAGGACCAGTTGCTAAGTTCTTTGAAGGCGAGCAAGCAGAGCAACTCCTTGCAACAATGAACGGAGAAAAAGGAGATTTACTTTTCTTTGCAGCGGATAAGAAGCAAGTAGTGTTTGATAGCTTAGGTGCGCTTCGACTGAAATTTGGTAAAGAATTTGACCTGATTAATAAAGATGCTTATAACTTCCTATGGGTTGTTGATTTCCCGCTTGTTGAGTACGATGAGAACGCTAAACGCTTTGTCGCACTTCACCATCCGTTCACAAGCCCGAAAAAAACGGATCGTGACCTTTTAGCGACAGATCCAGCAGCTGTTCGTGCAGAAGCGTATGACCTTGTATTAAATGGATATGAGCTTGGTGGCGGATCGCAACGTATTTATGAGCGTGAAATCCAAGAGCATATGTTCAGAGCTTTAGGATTTACTGAAGAAGAAGCAAAAGAACAATTCGGTTTCTTGCTTGAAGCGTTTGAGTATGGCACACCACCACATGGAGGGATTGCCCTAGGTCTTGACCGTTTAGTAATGTTACTAGCAGGACGTTCGAACTTACGTGATACAATTGCTTTCCCTAAGACAGCAAGTGCAAGCTGCTTACTAACAAACGCACCAAGTGAAGTAAGTTTGGATCAACTAATTGACCTGAACTTATCAATCATCGGCAAAAAAACAGATAAAGTAAAAGCTTAATTACTTTATAATTGATCCCCTTTCTAGGTTGAACTAGAAAGGGAATTTTTTATTGACTTCCAACTATAGGGTGGTATAATTACGCTTAATAGAAAATTCGAATAAATGAGAAAAAAATATACTCATCCTTATCAAGAGTGGTGGAGGGACTGACCCTATGAAACCCGGCAACCGGTTTGTATGCCATACAAACAAAGGTGCTACGTTCAGCAGAATGCGTGCATTCTGACAGATAAGGAAAGGCGGAAACCTTTCCTTAGTGAAAGGTTTTTTTCGTTTATAGATGATGGTTCAATCAAATAGATCAGGTGTTGAAAGGGGTATGAGTGACATGTTAAAAGTGGGCGTCCTCGGATTTGGAACAGTTGGTAGCGGTGTGTATGAACGGTTAGAGAAAAGTAGAAGTGTCATCGAGCGACAATTGGGAGAACCATTTGAAGTTGTGGCGATTTTAGTGAAAGACCGGCAAAAGGATCGTGTAAAAACAGACAATGCTCTGATTACGACAGAGTGGCTAGAGTTTTTGCGACATGCCGAGTATGATATTGTCTTTGAAGCCATCGGAGGAGTAGATCCTGCTTTCTCGTACACAAAATCATTGCTCCAAAAAGGGGTACCCGTAATCACAGCCAATAAGAAGCTCGTTGCGATAAAAGGAAAGCACTTAGAGGAGCTCGCACGTGACACTCAAACTTTTTATGGATACGAGGCAGCAGTAGCTGGTGCGATTCCGATTGTTAATGCACTGAGAGGAACGTTGGCAACAACATCGATTCACCGTGTGACAGGGATTTTAAATGGAACAACTAATTATATGTTGACAGAGATGATTACGAAAAATCGTAGTTTCGCCGATGTACTGCTAGAAGCGCAGCAACTAGGGTATGCAGAAAGTGATCCAACAGACGACATTGAAAGTTATGATGCATGGTATAAACTCGCTATTTTAAGTAGATTATGCTTTGGAAAATGGGTTCAGTTAACTGATTTTTCTCGGATTGGTGTGACCTCGATTGAGAAATGGCATGTCGATGTCGCGAATGAAATCGGGTGCCAGGTGAAGCTAGTAGGTGATGCAGCGGTTGATGGAAATGAAATAATCGGGAGTGTGTCGCCAGCGTTTATTAGCAATCAAGAACGACTAGCCTCGATTCATGGAGTGACAAACGGCATTGTGCTTTACGGCGAGGACATTGGTGAATTGTCATTCATCGGACCAGGAGCAGGAGGCGCGGCTACAGCGAATAGTATGGTCGAAGATTTTCTTTTCCATAGCAACTATCAAGCTGATCGAGCGGTTGTCGAGACGAAGGAACAGCCCGCTCTAGTAGAAGAATGTCTTGTTTTCGTTAATCAAGCAAGTTACGGAACTTGTCTTCACTGGGCCGAGAACAACGGCGTAAACATTATCGAGGCTGTATCTCATGAGGAAGGGGAAGCATGGGTTGTTCGCGATGCACCCGTTCACTTGTTAGAACAGCCTGTCTATCGCTTTCTTGATCAAACAAGACAGAGTGTCACCTCTAAAAATGTTGAGGTCTTATAAGGAAGTTATGCGCGAATCAAGTTTCGATAGGCGTCAATTAACTCCGTTGGCTCTGTTTTAATATAGTAAGTTCTTACTCCGCGACTTGTATGTAGGTATAAGAAGCCCATGGCATCTTTTTCTGGTTTTTTACGGTAGGAGATGTCGAAGATTGAATCTATTGGGTAGTGATCGTTTTTCACTGATAATTGTTCAGTAGTTAACACCATGTCAAATTGAGTTTCAACAATGCGTTTTTCGGTCCAACCAATCTCTTGGCTTATTTCAATGCATGGCTGGGTAGCGAGTACTTTCTTCATCATTAGTGAAGCCTCCTTAAACGAACTAAACCTACCCTACCATAAGTCAGATAAAAGAACAAAAACACATTAACAGAAAATTCGAAAAAGTTATTGCGCGTGGATTAAAGCTATGTTAAACTAATCTTAATAAGATAAGAATCCTGCAATGTACGTAAACGCTAAGTGTTTTGAGCCAACACTTTAAAAATGGGAGCATCGGTTGCTTACTTCATTACAAGCCATGAAAGCTAGTGGACATAAGAGAGCGAGTACAGTGCACCCCCCTGTTCATACAGGTTCAAGCCTTACGTCAGATACGGCATAGGTGGGATTTTTATCCTACATACGATGGAAGTTGCTGCAAGGTCCACCTGGATCTATCAGCAACTTTTTTTGTATTTAACCGAAAAAGGGTTTAGACTTTTTGGATTCGCTATGATATATTCATATCCGACAATAGATACCCTTTTAGTCTGTTAGATTGTGGGTATACTAAATAAAACAAAGACCTCTGCTTGAAAGGAGATTTCACCTATGTTGCACCAATTTTCACGTAATGAATTAGCGATTGGGCATGATGGACTCGATCAATTAAAAAATAGCACTGTAGCGGTACTTGGTATCGGTGGCGTTGGTTCGTTTTCTGCTGAAGCACTTGCTCGTTCTGGTGTTGGTCGTCTGGTTCTTGTTGATAAAGATGATGTGGATATTACCAATGTGAATCGCCAAATCCATGCTTTACTGTCAACGGTTGGACGTCAAAAAGTTGAATTGATGAAAGAGCGAATTGCTGACATTAATCCAGATTGCGAAGTCATCGCTCTAAAAATGTTTTACACAGAAGAGACATATGAGCAATTTTTCGAATATGGACTTGATTATGTAATTGATGCTAGTGACACGATTTCATACAAGATTCATTTAATGAAGCAATGCTTAGAGAGAAAGATTCCAATCATCTCTAGCATGGGAGCAGCGAATAAAATGGACCCAACACGCCTTCGCATCACGGACATTTCAAAGACAAGCTATGACCCGTTGGCAAAAGTGATCCGTACACGTCTTCGTAAAGAAGGCATTAAAAAAGGGATTGAAGTTGTCTTCTCTGATGAGCAGCCGATTAAAATTCGCGAAGATATCCGCAAAGAAATCGTTCCACAGCAAGCAGAAGAAGGAAAGATTCGCAAAGCAAAAATGCCACCTTCCTCTAATGCCTTTGTTCCATCTGTTGCAGGGTTAATTATGGCAGGGCATGTTGTAACAAAGCTTTTAGATGGAATTCAAATCAACAGATAACGAAAACCCCTCACTTCTAGATGTGTGAGGGGCTATTTTTATGACTTCGCGTAGCTTGATGGGGAGATTTCGCGCGAAAGATTAGCATATTCGCGCAAAACAAGCCAATTTCCGCGCAAGTTCAGTAAGAATATGGTTAATTAGTAAAATAACTCCTTTTTATACGCCGCTAACCGAGCCCCTTCGCTTTTCGTGTCTAGCTGTGGTTGCCAGAGGCTCGTGGACAAATAACCTGCCAGATATAAAAGCCAAAAGCGCTTTTAATCTGCCAGAACATTTGCATCCCGCCTCTAAACGGCAACCTTCGCTTTTCTTGTCTAGCTGCGGCTCCTTGGGCTGTTGGTAAAACCGGTGAATCCAAAGAAGTCAAAAAGCGACTTCTTATGGCTTCCCCTAGTTTTCCTAAATCCCAGAGCAGTCGCCTTCGCTTTTCTGTCTAGCTCCAGGGCTCAGCGGCTAGTAAAATTCCGTTCGCCTCGGTCGATAAGTCAACATCAGATCACTACGTTCTCTGTGTTTCCTTTATCTCGGTCGCCGCCCTCCATTTTATACGCCGCTAACCGAGCCCCTCCGCTTTTCGTGTCTAGCTGCGGCTCCTTGGGCTGCGGAGAAAACCGGTGAATCGAACGAAGTCAAAGAGCGACTTCTAATCGCTTCCCCTAGTTTTCCCACATCCCAGAGCAGTCGCCTCCGCTTTTCTCTTCACTTTGCGACTTGTTCTAGGTTGCCGTTTTTGTCCATTTTGAAGGCGGGATTTTGGAGGGGTTCGTCGTCTTCTAGGATAGCCATACGGCGGGCTCGGTTCATGATTTGGATGAGTGACTGGTAATCTTCTTCGATGATTGAGCTATCTTGTTTGAGTTTCTGGATTTCTGATTCTAGCTCGCGGTTTTTGTTGATCAGATCTAAGTTTGTTTGAATTAATGCTGCATTTTCTTCTTCTAAGGAAGAGGTATCTTCTTTATGAGATAACGTCTGTAAAAATTGAATCACAGAGTCTAGAGATAACATATTTGTTGTTGCAGATGGTTCGGTATACGTGATCGTCGGTGGATTCCATGAGACGGGCTTTCGTTGGGTATAGAAATGATACGACATTGCGCGTTTGCGTTCTTTACGCTCTTTTTTTGCTTGGGCGATTTGGTTGACATATTTTTGGCGTACTACAGCATTCCACCTAAATCCACACGCGGCAGATGTTCGATTGAGGGCATCTCCGACCTCTTCAAAAGCTTGTAACTGGGTACTACCGTCGCAAATATGTTTAAGAACCGTTTCAGCGAGTAAGACATCATCTTCGTGTGACCATGCATCCTGTCTAACTTTCATTCTGTTCAACTCCTTCTAAATAAATAGTTTCTTGTTACTAGTTACTATGGTCATAAAAAACTATATATATACAAGGGTGATAGAAAAATATGGATTTCATCCCGGAAGTTACATAAGTATGTAAGCCTAATCATTGTGAAAAATGGTGAAAGAACCTTTTTTTATATGGGAGAAACGTGTAAGATATAAAAGAAAAATAATCGGTCATAGAATTCGACAAAATCCGAGGTATCCTTAATGTTAAAAACTTTACGAGCAAAACTATTGTTCTTTTTCTTATCTGCTACATTACTACCATTAATATTTGTAGGATATATTACCTTTCAATCACAAAAGATTGAAATGAATAAGCAATTACATGAATCGATGTATACAATGGCAGATAGTTTAGCCATCTCAATTGAAGATATTGTAAATGAACGTATGATCGACGTGGTGATGCTCGCGAATAATCGATCCATTAATAATCCAGATGAATCCCGAGAACAAGTTCGCGAAGAGTTACGGTTATTTGTTAATGCCCATTCTGTTTTTTTTGGGGCGATGTTTGTTAACACAGAAGGGATCGTTACAGTCGATCTTGATAATACCATTATTGGTACGGATGTGAACACAAGACCTTGGTACCGAGAGGCTAATGCTAGTAGCGGAATTTATTTTTCTGAGATTTTTTATTCAGACGTGATTAATCAACCAACCATCGTCCTAGCGAGTAAAGTGAAAGACGGTGAGGGTGAGGACATTGGAACCGTTGCGGCAATTTTTGATGTGAATTTTTTATGGGATCGACTCGCACAATACCGAAAGCAACAGAAGAATTATGGACTAGAGGGATATGCCTTTTTAGTAAATGGTAACGGAGATATCATATCTCATCCGAATGAAAAGTATATTTTGACTTACAACTATTTAAAGCGAAATAATATGACAAATCCACAGTTTGAAAAATTGGTTATCGACCGAGACATCTACCATTCTGAAGGCAATGACATGATGCAAACCTTTGCGAGAGTAGGGAAAATGCAGGGATTTAATAATGACTGGTATGTCGGTGTATCCGTACCGCAAGATCAAATTAATAATCCAATCAACGAGTTGTTGTTAAAATATCTGATCTTATTCGGATGCGTCTTGTTTATTATTTCTATAGCTGTGCTGAAACTTTCTTCTTACATTGTCCAGCCTTTGCAAAAATTGGTTCATGCAACGAGCGATTTTGCTTTTGGGAAGAAAGTCTATCCGCTAGCACCAGATGCCTATCATGAAGTTGATACGTTAACCCGTACGTTTAATATGATGACGAGGCGATTAGTAGAGCGTGAGAAGAGTCATCAAAAATCCACGCTTATACTCGAGACGACAGACAACGGAGTGTTTGCATTCCATCAAAATAGTCAACGCGTGACAACGTTCAATAGTCAATGTGAGCAATTATTTGGTCTTGAAAAAGAACAGGTGATTGGTGCGACGTTAGACCAAGTGATTGAGAATAATACATCATTTGATCATTTTATTAGCTGTTCTAAATTAGCCGATGTATTGAAAAGCCAAGATTTCAAAAAAAAATATGAGTTTGAATGTACTTTAGATGGAAAAAAGAAGATCTTCTTTGCCAGTGTATCGACTTTACCTAAATTAAATAATGAAGAAGAGCTTGAAGATGTTCTATTGATCTTTATCGATATTACGGATAAGCGCAATATGGAGCTAGAGCTTGTCAGATCAGAAAAGCAGCAACTAGTCGGTCAGCTTGCTGCAGGGTTTGCTCATGAAATCCGCAACCCGTTAACGACGATTCGTGGTTTCATGCAAGTATTTTACCAGTCTGATTCAACAAAGCCAGAGCATAAAGATCATTATCATGTGATGATTAAAGAGATTGATAGAGTGAACATGATCATCGGAGAACTTCTACACATGGCGAACCCGAATGTGATAGGAACAAAATCCGAAACGAATATCAAAGAGCTTTTACAGGATATTGTGACATTATTTGAACCGAAAGCGATTCAAGAACAGGTAAGGGTGGTCTTAGATGTAGAACCGCTTCCGAATGTGTATCTTGAGCGAAGTAAACTTCACCAGGTCGTGATGAACCTTGTTAAAAATGGGTTAGAAGCGATCGATCTAGATGGGAAACTATACGTGCGAGCTTATGAGAGTAAAGAATATGACTCGATTATCATTCAAGTTGAAGATAATGGGGTAGGTATGAACGATGAAACACTTCATAAGCTTGGTACACCATTTTTTACAACGAAAGAAACAGGCACAGGGCTTGGTCTGATGACATCATTTCGTATCATTGATGAAATGGGCGGTACGATGACAGTGAGAAGTGAAAAAGGAGTGGGAGCAACATTTACAATCCATCTCCCTCGCTCAGAAGTGAAAATGTATCAATAAAAATGAAAGTAGTCTCAACAACGACCCGGTGTTGAGACTACTTTTTTACCGTTTATCTAGTTTTTCGTAGATGACAGCTAAGGCTTGTTCAAACTTACCTGTCCGCTTAGGTTCAAAATAATGAGCGTTTTTGAGACGGTCTGGTAAGTATTGTTGTTTGACCCAGCCATGATCATAGTTGTGTGGATACTTATATTCCACTCCTCGCCCTAATGCTTGTGCACCTTTGTAATGAGCATCTTTTAAATGCTTAGGTACATCGCCTACAGGACCTTGACGTATATCAGCAATTGCTGCGTCAATCGCTGTATAAGCGGAATTCGATTTAGGAGAAAGACAGAGTTCAATGACAGCATTGGCGTAAGGAATGCGTGCTTCAGGCATGCCGAGGCGTTCTGCCGATTCAATCGCGGCAAGCGTTCTAGCACCAGCTTGTGGATTAGCAAGACCTATATCCTCATACGCAATGACGAGCAATCGTCTCGCAATACTCGTTAAATCACCCGCTTCAAGCAGTCTAGCTAAATAATGTAAGCCGGCATTCACATCACTGCCTCGAATTGATTTTTGAAAAGCGGATAAGACGTCATAATGAGCATCGCCATCTTTATCATGGTGGAAGCTCTTTTTTTGGATGCACGCTTCAGCTGTTTTTAGGGTAATCGTCTTGGTGCCTTCTTCATCGGCGTACGTTGATTTAATCGCAAGCTCTAAGGCATTTAACGCTGAGCGGACATCGCCTCCACACATTTCAGCAAGGTGGGTAATGGCTTCATCAGACATCGTAACCTTCTCTTGTCCAAATCCAGTATCGGGATCTTCAATGGCACGGACTAAAGCAATTTTTATGTCATCAGGCGTGAGTGATTCAAGTTCAAAGATTTGACAACGACTACGAATCGCTGGATTAATAGAGTGATATGGATTTGATGTTGTCGCGCCGATTAAAATGATCAAACCTTTTTCTAAATGAGGCAAAAGAAAATCCTGCTTTGCTTTATCGAGTCTGTGTACTTCATCTAAAATGACGATGAGTTGTCCGTGCATTTTCGCCTCAGCGACAGCGATTTCCATGTCTTTTTTATTATGAACGACAGCATTGAGAAGTTTAAAAGGTGTATCTGTACTCCCGGCAATCGCTGTAGCAATCGATGTCTTGCCAATGCCAGGTGGGCCGTATAAAATCATCGATGATAATTGACCAACATCAACCATGCGGCGGAGAAGCTTTCCCTCACCGACAAGATGTGTCTGGCCGATGATGTCTTCTATTTTTTTAGGGCGCATGCGGTATGCGAGTGGTTCTTTTTGCATTTCGATCATCTCCATTGCATCTAAGCTCATCTTTCTTTGATAGTGTAGCGGATCTAACTCGAAAAGCAAACCAATCAACATCAGACTGATGAACAAGCAAACCCAGCTTTTAATCAAGGATTTCTGCCACCAACCTAGTCGGAATTCATGCTATAATGACTAAGACTTATGAGGAGAGTGAGAAACCCTTTGAATAGACTAGAAGTACAGAAGAAACCAAGCAGGTTATTCATTCGCTGGGCTGTATTTATGATTGGTCTGATCATCATGTCCTTTGGGATTTCAATGATGATTCGAGCGGATTTAGGAAGTGCTCCGTGGGATGTGTTGCACGTTGGGTTGACTTTACAAGTAGGATTGACAGTAGGCTCATGGTCCATTATTATGGGCTTTCTCATTATTGGACTAACTAGTCTGTTGACAAAGGAATGGCCAAAGCTTGGTGGCTTTGTCAATATGGTATTAGTTGGGGTATTTATTGATATATTTTTATGGATCTTGCCAACCCCTGAAGGATTGTTCTTCAAATTGGCTATGCTATTGATAGGATTAGTTGTGATTGGTTACGGAATCGGCCTTTATATTGCGCCACAACTTGGAGCAGGACCACGTGATAGTTTAATGATTGCCATCCAAATGAAAACAGGCTGGAAGGTGCAATGGGTTCGGGGAGCGATGGAAGTGGTTGTTCTCTCGGCTGGTTGGGTACTCGGAGGACCGATTTTTATCGGAACATTATTATTTTGTTTTGGGATTGGATCGATTGTCGGAGTGACAATGCCTCAATGCCAGCGATTTGTCGATATTTTACTAGAAAGAGGGTCAACACATGAAAATTTCAACCAAGGGACGTTACGGACTCACCATCATGATGGCATTAGCGAAAAAGTCAGGTGAGGGACCTATATCATTAAAATCGATCGCAAAAGAATACAACTTATCTGAGCATTACTTAGAGCAATTGATTGCTCCTTTGCGTAACGCGATGCTTGTAAAAAGTGTACGTGGTGCTTATGGTGGCTATATGCTGTCAAAAGATGCGAAAGAGATTACAGCAGGTGACATCATCCGTGTACTAGAAGGACCGATTAGTCCTGTTGAAGTCTTAGATGATGAGGAGCCGGCAAAACGTGATTTATGGATTAAAATTCGTGATGCGGTCAAAGATGTATTAGATAATACAACATTAGATGATTTAGCGAACTATGAAGAAAAAGGCAAACAAGAATATTACATGTTCTATATTTAATAAAGTAGGTGATTTTGTTGGAGTCTATCTATCTTGATCATGCAGCAACGTCACCTTTAGATCCTGAGGTTGTAGAGGCGATGCTGCCGTATTTTTATGAACATTTTGGCAATCCTTCAAGCATTCATCATATAGGGCGCACCTCCCGTCAAGTCGTCGATGCTGCTCGTGGGCAGATAGCGGACTTGTTGAACGTAAAATCAAGCGAGCTCATTATGACAAGTGGCGGAACCGAAGCAGATAATTTGGCGATCATTGGCTATGCTCTTGAACATGAATCAAAGGGGAAACATATTATTACAACAGCCACCGAGCACCATGCTGTTTTGCATGCCTGTCAGGAATTAGAGCGACGTGGATTTGATGTAACGTATTTACCGGTTGATGAAACAGGCAAAGTTCGCCCTGAAGAAGTCGAAGCGGCTCTTCGAGGTGACACGATTCTTGTCTCGATTATGTATGGAAATAATGAAGTCGGTACGGTGCAACCCATTCAGGAAATTGGCGAGCGGCTAAAAGATCATCAAGCCGTTTTTCACACAGATGCGGTCCAAGCATGTGGCCTTGTGGAGCTTGATTTATCGACGCTTCCTGTTGATATGCTGTCGATATCCGCTCATAAAATTAACGGGCCCAAAGGTATAGGGTTATTGTATACGAATCAGTCGATTAAGCTTCGCCCCTTGCTGTTTGGTGGGGAGCAGGAGAGAAAAAGACGAGCTGGTACAGAGAATGTAGCATCGATCATCGGATTCGCTAAAGCGATGGAGCTAGCCAATCAATCAATACCTGAAAAGCGTGAGCGTTATCTTAGCTATTCACGCATCTTTTTTGATACATTTGCAGAAGCAAACTTGACGTTTGTGCTCAATGGCGACCCAATGGAACGCTTGCCGCATGTGTTAAATGTCAGCTTTCCTGGAGTGGAAGTGGAGCAATTGCTCGTCGCACTCGACATGGCGCGTATCGCGGCATCAAGTGGTTCGGCATGTTCGGCGGGTTCTCTAGAGCCTTCGCATGTGTTACTAGCGATGTTTGGCGAGGGGCAGAACGACAGAGTACGTTCGGCGGTGCGTTTTAGCTTTGGAGTAACGAATACAGAAGAACAAATAAATAAATCAGCAAAAGAAATAGCGAGTATTGTCAAGAGGCTGCAAGAGCAGCAAGTATTTATTCGCTAACGGTGCAGTAGGTGGTGTAGAGATGAAAAAAAGACCTGAAGAGACTAAGGTTGTTGTCGGAATGTCAGGTGGAGTGGATTCATCCGTCACAGCGCTTGTGTTAAAAGAACAAGGCTATGATGTGATTGGGATCTTCATGAAAAACTGGGACGACACAGACGAAAGTGGTTTCTGTACAGCAACAGAAGACTATGAAGATGTAATCCGCGTGTGTAACCAAATTGGCATTCCATATTATGCCGTAAATTTTGAGAAACAATATTGGGATAAAGTATTCACGTATTTCCTTGAAGAATACAAGGCAGGTCGGACGCCGAATCCAGACGTTATGTGCAACAAGGAAATTAAGTTCAAAGCATTCCTGAATCATGCGATGGCACTTGGGGCGGACTATGTTGCAACAGGTCATTATGCACGAGTGGAAGAAGTAGATGGAGAATTTAAATTATTACGTGGGGTCGACAACAATAAAGACCAAACGTACTTCTTGAATGCCTTATCGCAACAACAATTATCTAAAACAATGTTCCCAATCGGGCATATGCCGAAAAAAGATGTGCGTGAAAAAGCACTCGAAGCAGACCTTGCTACGGCGAAGAAAAAGGATAGCACGGGTATTTGTTTTATCGGGGAGCGGAACTTTAAAGATTTCTTAAGTGAATTCCTACCCGCTAAACCAGGTGAAATGCAAACGCTAGATGGCGAAGTCAAAGGGAAGCATGACGGGTTAATGTACCATACTTTAGGCCAACGCCAAGGACTTGGCATCGGCGGAGCAGGCGAGCCATGGTTTGTAATCGGAAAAGACTTAGAACGTAATGTTCTATTGGTTGGACAAGGATTTCATCATGAAGGTCTTTACTCAGAAGGACTTGAGGCGATCTCAATCAATTGGATTGCGAACAAGAAACCGAATGGACCTTTCCGCTGTACAGCGAAATTCCGTTACCGTCAAGAAGATAAAGGGGTAACCGTTTATCCAAAAGAAGACGGGAACATGGTGGTTCAATTTGACGAACCTGAACGTGCGATTACACCAGGACAAGCTGTTGTATTTTATGATGGCGACGAATGCCTTGGTGGAGGAACGATTGATCAAGTGATGAAGAAATGGGGAAATGCCTAATCGGCATTTTCCCATTTTCACTGTTATCTGTAAGCAAGCTTAAATCTATGCGATAATAAAAAAATAGAAATGAACTGAGAGGATGTTTTGTAATGAGTTGGAATGAAAAAGGAATTGCGTACATGAACGAACAAAATTATGAGGAAGCGGCGAAAGCATTTAATGCAGCGATTGAAGAGGACCCAAAGGATGCGACGGCCTTTATTAACTTTGGAAATTTACTCGGTGCGATTGGTGAAGAGGAGCGAGCACTTGTGTTCTTCGATAAAGCCATTGCGCTCGATGAACAAGCAGCGACAGCGTATTACGGAGCGGGGACGATCTATTACAAACAGGATCAATTTGAAGAAGCCGTTAAGATGTTTAAGCAAGCGTTGGTGAATCAATTAGAGGAAGCTGATGTCTTCTTTATGCTAGGGATGAGTTACTACCAATTAGGAGCTTTGCCTCATGCGATGGCAAATTTCAAGCGTGCGATTGAGTTAAATGAAGCTGATATTGATGCACGTTTCCAGTACGGATTGACGCTTGCTCAACTTGAACAAGTGGATGAAGCAGTGATTCAACTTGAAAAAGTCGTCAGTGATGCACCGAATCATGCGGATGCCTTTTTCAATCTTGGGGTAGCGTATGCGTATAAAGAAGATGCCGCAAAAGCGTTACAAGCCTTTGAAGACGCCCTACGTATTCAGCCAGATCATGCACTTGCTGCCAATGGAAAGAAAACCGTCGAACAAGCCATGCAATAAGGGTGATAGATGATGACAGATGAACAGTTGCCTCCAAATGAAGAAAGTGGAATAGAGCGCGGATATATTAAAGGTGAAGTTTTACACCTTGTTTTTCGTAATGAAGAAAATGCCTACACCGTTGCGTTAATTCGAGTGATTGATACAAACGAAGAAGTGAAAGAGAAGAAAATCACAGTGGTTGGAACCTTACCACAACTAGATGTTGCTGAAACGTTCTTATTCTTTGGTACGATCACCGAGCACCCTAGATTCGGTCAACAATATCAGATCGAACAATTTAGACGAGATCTCCCGCAAACAAAGCAAGGAATTATTCAATACTTAGCAAGTGGCAGATTTCCTGGTATTGGAAAGAAAACTGCTGAAACGATCGTTAATACATTAGGTGAACGAGCAATCACCCGCATTGTTGAAGATCGATCCGTGTTAAAGGTCGTGCCAAAGCTTTCAAAAGAAAAAGCCGATCAACTGTATCAACAACTTATTGATCAGCAAGGTGTAGAGCAAGTCTTAATGATGCTCTCTAAGCACGGGTTTGGTTTAGAATTATCGATGAAAGTATATCAAGCGTATAAATACCAAGCGATCGATATTATCCAAAACAATCCATATAAATTGATCGCTGATGTAGAGGGAATTGGGTTTCGAAAAGCCGATTTACTCGGGGCTGCTATTGGGCTTACAGGCAATCATCCTGACCGCATTCGTGCCGGTTTATTGTTTGTTGTTCAAGAATTATGTTTACAAGATGGGCATGTCTACATTGAAAAAGATGCACTCATTCCTCATGTTCAGCAATTACTCGCAGCACCAAATGAGGCAATTACCATGGGCGAAATTGAGCATGTGCTGTTAACGATGGAAGAAGAGGACGCGCTTGTGTTAGAAGATAGTCGTGTCTATATTAAGTCATTGTTTTTTGCTGAAAAGGGCATCGCCACGAGTGTAAGACGATTAATGGCGACCGAAGTGAAAGATGAGTTTCCTGAGTCCGAATTTATGAAAACATTAGGCGAATTAGAAGAAGAGCTTAAAATTGAATATGCCCCTTTGCAAAAAGAAGCCATTCAAACGGCGCTCTCTTCCCCGTTTATGTTGTTGACAGGTGGGCCAGGAACAGGGAAAACAACGGTCATTAAAGGTATTGTTGAGTCATATGCACGATTAAAGGGACTTTCACTTGATCCAGGGGCGTACACAAAATCAAACCCATTTCCGATTCTACTCGTTGCTCCAACCGGTCGAGCGGCGAAAAGAATGAGCGAAGCCACCGAACTTCCAGCGGTCACGATCCACCGTTTACTCGGATGGAAAGGTGGAGCAGGAGGCTTTGATAAAGGGGAGCATGAGCAGCTTGAAGGGGAATTAATAATTGTTGATGAAGTATCGATGGTTGATATTTGGCTCGCCAATCAATTACTTAAATCAATTCCTAAAGGTATGCAAGTGGTCTTTGTAGGTGATCAAGATCAGCTGCCTTCTGTCGGACCCGGTCAAGTATTAAAAGACTTTCTCGACTCCGCTGTTGTACCGATTGTTCCATTAACAGCGATCTATCGTCAAAAGGAAGGCTCTTCGATTATTGAATTGGCCCACGAGATGAAGCAAGGGAAGATGCCTGCTGATTTACCAGAAGCGAAACCAGATCGACGTTTTTTCCCATGTACGAACGATCATGTTCAACATGTGGTTACACAAATTTGCGAAAATGCGATGAAAAAAGGCTACGTCGCCAAAGACATTCAAGTGCTTGCTCCGATGTATAAAGGGCAAGCAGGAATTACCGAACTAAACCGACTGCTGCAAGAGCTTTTTAACCCGAAAACCGAGCAAAAACGAGAAATTGTCTTTGGGGAAATTGCTTTTCGGACTGGAGATGTCGTTTTGCAACTCGTTAATAACCCAGAAGAGAATGTTTATAACGGCGACCGAGGCGAGATTGTCGCGATCTTTTATGCAAAAGAAAACACAGAAAAGCAAGATCAAGTCGTGATTAGTTTTGATGGAACCGAAGTCGTCTATAACAAGAAAGATTTAAACCAAATCACACACGCCTATTGCTGTTCGATTCATAAATCACAAGGGAGTGAATTTCCGATTGTGGTCATGCCTGTTGTACGAAACTACTCAAGGATGCTCCGTCGAAATTTACTTTATACAGGCATTACGCGCGCTAAAAAATTCTTGTTATTATGCGGGGAATTAAAATCGTTTCACACTGCCGTTACAAGAAGTGACGAGCTAATTCGTCACTCGATGTTAAAAGACAAACTCATTGCGCTAAAAAAAGGGCGAGAAGAATATGAGAATGGAAATGGTCAACTAACATAACAACTTACAGATGCCACATACTATAACTGTTCGGAAAGGTGGGAAGTACTTTGCGAACTTTTTCAACCGTCGAAGGCCTGCCGGTCATTGAACAGGGTACGGGGATAGAGTGGGGCTATGTGATTGATTTGTTAGTAGGGCAAGATATGCAGATTGAAGGGTTTGTTGTCGATAAAAAAGGGTGGTTTAATCACCACATGTTCCTACCAGTTCAGGCGGTCGCAAGTTTTGGAAGTGATGGAGTGATGATCAGTGAACACTTAAAGCTGTCACGCTTTATTTCGAAAGAGCATCAGGCTTATCCGCTTAAGCTCGGGAAAAAGCGGCTTGGAGGAAGATCGTTATTAACCTCTGAAGGGGAAAAAGTTGGACTGGTAGAAGATGTATATTTTGATGAAGAAGTGGGGACAATCGTAGGGTATGAAGTGACCGATGGATTGGTAGCTGACTTAGTAGAAGGACGAAAGGTGATTTTACCTAAAGGTCCTCTTGTCATAAGTAAGGACAACGCCATCGTGTCGATATAAGGAGGCCCAGGCGTATGCAATGTCCGAACTGTAAATCAAAAGACATCGGAAAAATCGGCACAAATCAATACTACTGCTGGAATTGTTTTGTCGAGATGAGCTTGGTTAAAAGTAGATTATCGCTTCACCAAGTAGAAGAAGATGGCTCACTTAGTTCTTTAGATGACTTGTTTGATGACCAAGACCTAAATGTTGGAATGTAAACCTATAAAGGTGGTGTCATCCAATGAGGAAAGCCGTCACGTCATTAGTTGCAATCGGTGTGGGAGCGGCAGCTTATTCAATGAGCGGTCGCAAAAAACAGCGTAAATTTGATCAGTTCATCCAACCGATTAAAGAGTTTGACTTTAACCAGTACGTCAACAAACGTACGTGGAACAAAACAAAAAAGCAATTAGCAAAACGTTTTTCATAAGGTGAAATTTGGCGTGTCTGTCGTTTTGAACAGACACGTCTCTTTTCAATTGGTTGACTCTTTCATAAACTTTCTTACTTTGCACAAACTATAAAAACGTATGGAGTGAGTGTGGGAAGGAGGTGACGGGTGTGGATAACTTGTATCGACAGAAGTGGATCATTAATTTAACGATCATTTTACTTGTTTTTCTTGTCATTTTTATGGCGATGCAAGTCGGTATTATTTTTGAACCCTTTATTCGAGTCATTAAAGCACTGTTACTTCCTTTGTCATTTGCCATTCTTTTTTCTTATTTTCTTCACCCACTAGTAGAAGGGTTACATAAATCAGGATTGCCACGAATAGTCAGCGTTCTTCTCGTCTTTGTAACATTACTACTTGCAATTGGAGCGCTTATTTTTTTCGGTGCACCTGCTTTAATCGAACAAGTGCAACATGCAATGGCTATATTGCCAGAGCAAGTTTCCGCTCTTGAGCAGGTGATGTTGGACGTCCAAGGTAGGATTCGAACACTACCTCCGCAAATTCAAGTTCATATTGACGAGTGGACGGCACAGGCCAATAAGCTAGGAGCGAAAGTATTAGATCAAACGGAATCGGTCGCTTTATGGATCATTCAATCGATCTTTAGCTTAATGGTTATACCGTTTCTCGTATTTTATTTTTTGAAGGATTACAATCTTATTGAAAAAGTGGCGTGGTATATCACTCCTAGAAAGTGGCGTCATGGCTTAAAACAGTATGTGATCGATGTCGACCACACATTCGGCAGCTTCATTCGCGGACAGCTCCTTGTCTCACTAGCGGTAGCCATTCTTTCGAGCTTGGCATTATGGCTCATCGGTGTGCCGTATCCTTTTTTGCTTGGACTATTCATAGGTGCGACAGATATGATACCATATTTTGGTTCGTTTATCGGGGCAGTTCCTGCTGTAACAGTCGCGCTGCTTGAATCGTGGCAACTTGCTCTCTTTGTTGTGGTAGCCATTATCATCGTTCAACAAATCGAAGGAAATGTATTATCTCCTGTCATTGTCGGAAGAACACTGCACCTTCACCCTATTTTAATCATTTTAGCACTTTTGATTGGGGTGGAATTAGGTGGGGTGATTGGACTATTAATTGCTGTGCCAACCCTTGCAATTGTGAAGGTGACCCTTGTTCATATTCGTCTATATTTCATCAATCATTGACAAGTGCAGCAACGCTTTCCTATAATAAAAGGCAGATGAAAATAGTAAACACGTTGACGGAACGAGTACGAATCAGACCATATCAAGAGAGGCGGCTCCTTAGGCTGTGAGGGCTGCTATGTGAAGAGATTTGGAATGCTACTCCTGAGTGCAGGGAAACCCTGCCGCTAGCTGCGTTACAGCTTCGAGTGATGGATAAATTTATCCATAATTAGGGTGGCACCGCGTGAAGATAACTCTCGTCCCTTGTGTTAGGGATGGGAGTTTTTTGTATGCTTATAAAAAAAGGAGATGAAGAAAATGAAAACATTAACGTCAGCAGAAGTACGTCAAATGTATTTGGACTTCTTTAAAGAAAAAGGTCATGATATTGAACCGAGTGCGTCCCTTGTTCCCCATGAAGATCCTTCGTTACTATGGATCAATAGTGGAGTGGCAACGTTAAAGAAATATTTTGATGGCCGTGTTATTCCGAGTAACCCTCGAATTACGAATGCCCAAAAATCAATTCGTACAAATGATATTGAGAACGTCGGAAAAACAGCTCGCCACCACACATTCTTTGAAATGCTTGGAAATTTCTCGATTGGTGATTACTTCAAAGAAGAAGCGATTGAATGGGGATGGGAATTTTTAACGAGTGACAAATGGATCGGATTTGATGCTGAGAAGTTATCTGTCACAGTCCATCCAGAAGATCATGAAGCTTACAATTACTGGGCAAAGAACATTGGTGTACCAGAAGAACGCATTATTCGTCTAGAGGGAAATTTCTGGGATATTGGGGAAGGTCCAAGTGGTCCCAATACAGAGATTTTCTATGATCGTGGCCCATCATACGGCAATGATGAGTCTGACCCTGAACTGTACCCAGGTGGAGAAAACGATCGTTACTTAGAAGTGTGGAATCTAGTGTTTTCACAATTTAACCACAATCCTGATGGTACATATACGCCACTTCCAAAGAAAAACATTGATACAGGAATGGGCTTAGAGCGTATGGTCTCAGTCATTCAAGATACACCAACGAACTTTGAGACAGACTTATTTATGCCAATTATCCAAGCAACCGAGCAATTAACACCGATTCAATATGGTACAAGCACAGAGCATGATGTCGCTTTTAAAGTCATCGCAGACCATGTTCGTACGGTCACTTTCGCAGTAGGTGACGGAGCTCTTCCATCGAATGAAGGTCGTGGCTATGTCTTACGCCGTTTATTACGTCGTGCTGTTCGTTATGCAAAGCTAATTAATATAGACCGACCGTTCATGTACGAACTTGTGCCAGTCGTCGGTGAGATCATGGTCGACTTCTACCCAGAAGTAAAAGAGAAAACAGACTTCATTCAAAAAGTGATGAAAACCGAAGAAGAACGTTTCCATGAGACATTAAACGACGGCTTAACTATTTTAGACAAGATAGTAACAGAGGCTACTGAAAAAGGCGAGAACATCATTTCAGGTCAAGATGCGTTCCGTTTATATGACACGTATGGCTTCCCTGTTGACTTAACAGAAGAATATGTAGAGGAAAAAGGGCTAACGGTCGATCGTGCAGGATTTGAAGCAGAGATGGAGCAACAGCGTTCTCGTGCACGTGCTGCTCGTCAAGATTCAGGCTCAATGCAAGTGCAAGATGAGCTCTTAGGTCAAATTAATGAAAGCAGCACATTTGTAGGGTATGACCAATTAACTGCAGAAGGTACAATCAGCGTGTTAATTTCTAATAAAGAGCGTGTAGATAGTGTAGAAGCGGGTGCTACGGCTCAGGTGATTTTAACAGAGACACCGTTTTATGCTCAAAGTGGTGGCCAAGTGGCTGACACAGGAACGATTCAAGCAGAAGGTGTCCTTGCTCGTGTGACGGATGTGACAAAAGCACCTAACGGACAACACCTACACATCATCACAGTAGAAGAAGGCGTGCTACGTGCAGGTCAAGTGGTCACTAGTACGGTTCTTGACACAGCACGTATTGGAATCATCAAAAACCATACAGCGACTCATCTTCTGCATCAAGCATTAAAAGATGTCCTCGGAACACATGTTAACCAAGCAGGGTCTCTTGTGACGGAAGATCGTTTACGCTTTGACTTCTCTCATTTCGGTCAAATGACGAAGGAAGAGTTAACGACGATTGAAGAAATCGTGAATGAAAAGGTGTGGAATGCGCTAGCTGTTGAGATCGGTGAGAAAAGCTTAGCTGAAGCAAAAGAAATGGGTGCAATGGCGTTATTCGGTGAGAAATATGGTAAAACCGTTCGTGTTGTACAAGTAGGTGATTATTCTCTTGAGCTATGCGGGGGTTGCCATGTTCGAAGTACCGCTGAAATCGGCTTGTTCAAAGTGGTTTCAGAGTCTGGAATTGGAGCTGGAGTTCGTCGTATTGAAGCGGTAACTGGTCAAGGTGCTTACGAATTTATGAACAGCCAATTACGCTTATTGTCTTCAACTTCTGACTTAATAAAAGCGAAAAACGTTAAAGATGTTCCTGCAAGAATTGAAGCGATGCAACAACAAATTCGTGATTTACAACGTGAGAACGAATCATTATCGGCAAAAATGGGCAACATGGAAGCTGGAAACCTAATTGATGAGGCTGTAAAGGTCAATGGTGTACGCGTTCTTGCAAAAGAAGTTAATGCAACCGACATGGACGGGTTACGTGCGATTGTTGATAAATTAAAGCAAGATCTTGATTCAGGGGTCATTGTTTTAGGTGCGGTTTCTGGAGATAAAGTAAACCTTGTTGCAGGAGTGACGAAAGATTTAATTAGTCAAGGGCATCATGCAGGAAAATTAGTAAAAGAAGTAGCTTCACGTTGCGGTGGTGGCGGTGGCGGGCGTCCTGATATGGCACAAGCTGGCGGTAAAAATCCAGAACAATTAAGTGAAGCTCTAGCATTTGTCCCAGAATTCGTCAAATCCATTTCCTAATTTGGACTAAATCGTGTACAATAGAAGTAGAGAACCTTTGATGTTCACTTTGCAGTAAATAAAGGTAAAGAAAGAAAGAGGTGTTTGTGATGAGCTCTATGGACAAGACAATGCAATTTAACTTTCCAGACGATTCCGTTGATGTTGACGTCCAAGAGGTATTACTTTCGGTCTATGAGGCACTTGAGGAGAAGGGTTACAACCCCATTAACCAAATTGTAGGGTACCTACTATCAGGTGATCCAGCCTATATTCCTCGTCATAAGGATGCACGTGCTCTAATACGAAAGCTTGAACGTGATGAATTAATCGAACAGTTAGTGAAGTCTTATTTATCACAGCACCGTAAGGAGAATGAATGAGAGCTTTAGGATTAGATCTCGGAACGAAAACAGTCGGAATAGCAGTTAGTGATGCGCTAGGATGGACAGCTCAAGGCCTAGAGACGTTGCGACGTAACGCGGAAGAGCCTGAGTCTGACTTTGTAAAAATCGCCCAAATCGCTAAAGAGTATGAAGTGACGACGATTGTTATTGGTTTACCGAAAAACATGAATGGTTCCATCGGCCCTAGTGGTGAGCGGTCGCAAGAGTTTGCAGACACCCTCAAAAAACATCATGATTGTGAAATGGTGATGTGGGATGAACGCTTAACAACCGTCGCGGCAGAGCGGATGCTCGTATCGGCTGATGTGAGTCGTAAGAAACGTAAAAAAGTAATCGATAAAATGGCAGCTGTTATGATCTTGCAAGGATACCTAGATCGTAAGAGTATGTAGTATGAAATAGAAGAGGTGTAGACAATTATGTCACAAGAAAAAGATCGTATTGTAATCCCAGATGAGCACGGAACAGAACATTTATTTGATGAGTTATTTAAATTCACGGTTGATGAGACTGGTAAGAATTATATCTTAGTTACACCAGTTGGCGACAGTGAAGACGACGATGATGACGAAGAAGGCGAAGAAGTTTTCGCATTCCGTTATGAAGATCGCGATGATGAAGAGAATGATATCGGTCTATTCCCAGTTGAAACAGACGAAGAGTGGGAAATGATCGAAGAAATGCTGAACACATTCACTTCTGAAGAAGAAGAAGAAGATGAAGAAGAGTAATCTAGAATAAAGAACCCTTTTGCCTATAATGGCGAAAGGGTTCTTTCCTGTAAAAATACCGTTGATGGGGCAAACTACATTCAACGAAAAAACGAATGGGAGAGAATTATTTTATTATCAAAGTAATTTGTTTGCTGACAAGTGTTTGTTTTATAGTATAATGAGACGGTGGAAGGGGGAGAATGATGTCTGATTCCAACGAAAAACCACGAAATGACCTGTATGAACAACGAGTTTCAGAGGCAAAAGTGGTTCGAAAAATTGTTCTCTATAGTATAATTGGACTTGCTGTAATGGGGATTATCGCCATTATAAGTGGTTATTTTTATTTTAAAAGTGTATTAGGACCAGTGGATTCTGGTGAGGGAGAAGTAGTAGAGGTGACAGTGCCAATCGGTTCCTCATCAAATCAAATTGGGCAAATTCTTGAAGACGAGGGACTCATTCATAATGGAACCATCTTTAGATACTATGTTCGTTATAAGAATGAATCTGGTTTCCAAGCTGGAGAGTATGCTTTATCCACGTCAATGACGATGGATGAGATGATTGAGGAGTTAAAGGAAGGCCGAGTGATGGAAGAGCCTGAATTGATCTTTACGATCCCAGAAGGGCGCTGGCTCGTTGATATCGCAACCATGATAGGAAATGCCACAGTTCATGAGGCAGACGACGTCGTGGATGTATTAACAGATGAGGAGTATATTGAGAGCCTTATCGAGCAATATAGCATGTTGACAGAGGATGTACTAGATGAAGACATTCGTTACGCTCTTGAGGGGTACTTATTCCCTGCAAGGTATGACTTTATCGAGGCAGAGCCTTCGATTGAAACGATTATTGAGGCAATGCTCGACCGAACACAAGAGACGTTTGATCAATTTGCCTCTCAATTAGAAGATAGTGAGTATACGGCTCATGAAATTTTAACACTCGCTTCGATCATTGAAAGAGAAGCACAAACATCAGAAGATCGTTACAAAATCTCAGGTGTACTGTATAATCGTCTTGAGCAGGACATGCCCCTACAAGTCGATCCGACGGTTGCTTATGCGATTGGTGAGCATTTATATATGACGACTTATAAGAATTTAGAGATTGATTCACCATATAACACGTATCGTTACAGAGGAATTCCGATTGGACCGATTGCCAATCCAGGGCAAGATGCAATCCAAGCGGCATTTGAACCTGAAAATACAGATTACTTATTTTTCTATGCTCGTTATAGCGGGGAAGTTATTTACAATGAGACGTATGCTGAGCATGACAGGACACATCAGCAATACCGTCAAGAATGGGTAAATGCAGCCAAAGAGCAACAAGAAGAAACCGAGACAGAGTAGACAAGAGAGAGGGGATGTGGATTGTTCACACTCCCTCTCTTTGTGCGTAAATGATTGTGAGGTGTAAAGAATGATTTCATCTGAAGTAGAAACGTATTTAAAATCACTCGTTCCAAAGCGCGACCCGAGAATCGAGGAGATGGAACAATACGCCAAAGAACATCAAGTGCCGATTATGGATTTAGTCGGGATGGAGAGTTTGTTGCAGCAGCTTAAGTTAATTCAACCTAAACGCATCTTAGAAATTGGAGCAGCGATTGGTTATTCATCGATTCGAATGGCCGATGCCCTACCAGATGCTGGGGTTGTAACGATTGAACGCGATGAACCTCGGTATATGGAAGCTTTGGAAAATATACGTAAAAATGAGCTTGCAGACCGAATACAGGTACGATTTGGTGATGCGCTTGATTTAGCCGAAACACTTGAATCTGAGGACCTATTTGATGTATTATTTATTGATGCCGCCAAAGGGCAATATCAACGTTTTTTCGACTTGTACGGAAAAATGGTAAAACCAGGCGGAGTTGTTTTTTCTGACAATGTTTTATTTAGAGGTTTAGTAGCCGAAGATGTAATAGAGGAAAAGCGATTACGATCGATAGTGAAGAAGCTACGAATATACAATGAATGGTTAATGTCGCATCCAGACTATGAGACCCGGATCTTACCAGTCGGAGATGGACTTGCGATTAGTATAAAGAAATAGTGAAGTTAGGGACGGTGAGGACATGAGTAAAAAGCCTGAATTGCTTGTTACACCTAAAGATATACAAGCAGTAGAGCGATTACTACATGCAGGAGCAGATGCATTAATCATTGGTGAACAACGTTACGGACTACGTTTACCAGGTGAATTTACAAGAGAAGATATTCAAGCAGCAACAGAGCTTGCTCATAAAGTAGGGAAAAAAGTGTATGTCGCAATGAATGCACTCTTTCATAATGACAGAGTGGGAGAGTTAGCGGACTATATTGCTTTCTTACGTGATACAGGTGTGGATGCGATTGTCTTTGGTGACCCAGCGGTTCTAATGACAGTGCGAGAAGTAGCACCAGATATGAAGCTACATTGGAATACAGAAACAACAGCAACGAACTGGTTTACAGCTAATTATTGGGGCCGTAAAGGAGCAAAGCGTGCCGTCTTGGCTCGTGAGCTTAATATGGATTCCATTGTTGAAATCAAAGAAGAAGCAGAAGTTGAGATTGAAGTTCAAGTACATGGGATGACGTGTATGTTCCAATCTAAGCGCACGCTTATCGGAAACTATATGAAGTTCCAAGGGAAAAACTTAGCTGTAGAGCGTACAGATCAATCTCGCAACATGTTGTTATTTGATGAGGAACGTAATGCAAAATACCCTATTTTCGAAGATGAAAATGGAACTCATATTATGAGCCCGAATGACATTGCGATCATTGACGAATTAGAAGAAATGATTGATGCAGGTGTTGATAGCTTTAAGATTGAAGGCATCTTAAAATCAACGGATTATATGGAGAAAGTCGTGAAACTTTACCGTGAAGCGATTGACTTATGTGTGGATGAACGTGAGACATATGAAGAGAAGAAAGACGAGTTACTTGAACAAGTGGAAGCCGTACAACCTGAAGATCGCAAGCTTGATACAGGGTTCTTCTTTAAAGAGACGGTTTATTAAGGAGGGGAAAATAGATGCAAAACATTGCAGAACGGACGAAAGAAGGCAAGCGTATTATTGTAAAGAAGCCTGAACTTCTTTCTCCTGCTGGTAGTTTAGATAAACTTAAAATCGCTGTTCATTACGGGGCAGATGCTGTCTATATTGGTGGTCGTGAATTTGGCTTACGTTCGAGTGCAGATAACTTCTCGATTGATGAAATGCGTGAAGGGGTTCAATTTGCTAGTAAGTACGGTGCGAAGGTGTATGTAACAACAAACATCTATGCTCACAACGAGAACATGGATGGACTAGATGAATACTTACGTGATCTTCAAGATGTCGGCGTGACAGGGATTATCGTTGCCGATCCGTTAATCATTGAAACGTGCAAACGAGTGGCACCGAAAGTTGAGGTTCATTTAAGTACGCAACAATCTTTATCCAACTGGCTTTCTGTGAAGTATTGGAAAGAAGAAGGGCTACATCGTGTCGTTTTAGCACGTGAAGTTAGTCTTGAAGAGATGCTTGAGATGAAGAAGAATGTAGATATCGAGATTGAAACATTCGTACATGGCGCGATGTGTATTTCTTACTCAGGTCGTTGTGTGTTAAGTAACCACATGACAGCACGTGACTCCAACCGTGGTGGCTGTTGTCAGTCTTGTCGCTGGGACTATGATTTATATGAAACAAATGAAAGTGGCGAGAAGGCACTATTTAATCCTGATGATGCAGCGTACACGATGAGCCCGAAAGATTTAAATCTTGTTCAGGCGATTCCTAAGCTTATTGAGGCAGGAATTGATAGCTTAAAAGTAGAAGGACGTATGAAGTCGATTCACTATGTAGCAACGGTTACAAGTGTGTATCGTAAAGTGATTGATGCGTATTGTGCGGACCCTGAGAACTTTGTGATCGATAAAGCATGGTTAGATGAACTGGAGAAATGCGCGAACCGCGATTTCGCTCCACAGTTTTTTGAAGGCGAACCAACGTTTAAAGAGCAAATGTACGGAAGACACGGCAAGCTTACAAAGTTTGACTTTGCAGGTCTTGTGCTTGATTATGATGCAGATACAAGCATCGTAACTTTGCAACAGCGAAACCATTTCAAGCCTGGTGATGAGATTGAATTTTTTGGTCCAGAGATTGATAACTTTGTCCAAAAAGTAGATAAAATATGGAATGAAGACGGAGAAGAGCTTGATGCAGCGAGACATCCATTAGAGATTGTTCGAATCAAAGTAGACAAGCCCGTTTATCGACAGAATATGATGCGTAAAGAGGTAAGATAATGCTAAAAAAACCGATCATAATAGGTGTGGCGGGTGGAACGGGTTCTGGTAAAACCACTGTCGCAAAAGAAATTTTCCAACAGTTTAATGAGCAATCAATTGTTCTTATTGAACAAGATGCGTATTACAAAGATCAAAGTCACTTAGCGTATGAAGATCGTCTTCAAACAAATTACGATCATCCCTTTGCTTTTGACAATGATCTGTTATTAGAGCACTTACAAATGCTTTCTCGTGGGGAAGGCATCAATAAGCCGATCTATGACTACAAGCAGCATACACGCGCATCTGACGTGATCGAGATTGACCCTAAAGATGTCATCATTGTCGAAGGCATTCTCATTTTAGAAGATAAGCGTCTTCGTGATATGATGGACATTAAGCTATTTGTCGATACCGACGCTGACCTTCGCATCATTCGTCGCTTAGTTCGTGACATTCAAGAGCGTGGTCGTTCGATTGAATCAGTTATTGATCAATACACGACAGTTGTTCGTCCAATGCACCTTCAATTTATCGAACCGACGAAGCGTTATGCAGATGTTATTGTCCCTGAAGGTGGGCAGAATCGTGTCGCAATTGATCTAATGGTGACAAAAATACGCGCAATTATTGAAGAAAAAGTCATTTTGTAATAGCATAAGGAAAGCGAGGTCATAGAACCTTGCTTCTTTTTCTACATACGTATAGAATTTCTTTACTTTGATGGGAATACTATATACAACAGATACTGGAGATAGACGAGGAGTGAAAGTCAATGGCAGAAGAAAAAAAGCATTATATGACTGAAGATGGTAAACGTAAACTAGAGGATGAATTAGAATTCCTAAAAACCGAGCGACGTAAAGAGGTCGTTGAGCGTATAAAAATCGCACGTAGCTTCGGAGATCTTTCAGAGAACTCTGAGTACGATTCGGCAAAAGAAGAGCAAGCTTTCGTTGAAGGACGTATTGCACAACTAGAGAAAATGATTCGTAGCGCAGTCATGATTGAAGAGGAAGTAAGTTCTTCTAACATTGTTTCTTTAGGGAAACGCGTAAAATTCATCGAGCTTCCTGATGGAGATGAAGAAGAATACACAATTGTTGGTAGTGCAGAATCTGATCCTGCTGAAGGCAAGATCTCAAACGACTCACCAATGGCTCAAAGCCTGCTCGGTCGTTCAATTAATGATCAAGTAACAGTAAACACACCATCGGGTGAAATGAAACTTAAGATTACAGGTATTAACTAATATAATTCTGAGAATCGTCCTACAATGTAGGGCGATTTTTTATTTTGTCTATCTTTCCCAATTATTATGGTATACTGTGTATAAACAGTATATACAGAGTGGGTGAAGGCATTGTGGATACATTTGGATTCAGATCACGACGATCCCCTTTATCAACAAGTGAAACGGCAAATCATCGAACAGATTGTATCTGGAGAACTAATAACAAATAAAGAGCTACCCTCAATCCGTAAATTAGCGATGGACGCCCGAACGAGTGTCATTACAATCAAACGGGCGTACACCGAGCTTGAACAAGAAGGCTTTATTTACACACGAAAAGGAATAGGTTCCTTTGTGAAAGAAAGTGGTGAAGGTGATAGAAAAGAAATGGTAAAAGCGCACATAGTCGCACAGCTAGAAGACATATGGAAAGAAGGTATAGATAAGGGGTTGTCAGCTGACGATCTAAAGCAAATCTATCATCAATTTAAAAAGGGGAATATGCGATGAGCGATGTAGCATTACAAACAAATCAACTTACTAAGAACTATACAGACTTTACATTAGGACCTCTTAATATTTCGATTCCTAAAGGCTATATCACTGGATTTATCGGGAAAAATGGAGCTGGCAAAACGACATTGTTTAAAGAAATCTCAGCTCATTTTCCGAAGAGTGATTACGTAACTTATCACGAATTAGTAAAAAATGTCATGTATGTCTCAGAGAAAGAACAGATGTATGCAGATTTTAAAGTGAGAGACGCATTAGAACTCGTAGCGTCGCTATATCCTGAGTGGGATGAGATGAAACAGACGAGTTTATTAAAGAAATGGAGCATAAATGAGGACACAAGGATCGAACAACTCTCAAAAGGAATGGCGATGAAGTTAAATATGATTTATGCCTTGTGCTCCCAGCCTGATGTGCTGCTTCTTGATGAACCAACATCAGGACTTGATCCTGTTGCTAGGCTGCAATTATTAAAAGAGTGTCAGGAGTTTATGTTGAATGATGAGAGAACGGTATGTATGTCATCTCATATTTCAGCAGATTTAGAAGACATTGCAGACTATCTCGTGTTTTTAAAAGATGGCGAGATCTATTTACATGGAGAAAAAGAACAGTTAAAGGAAGATTTTAAATACTTTCAAGCGCCTCCAACAACGATATTCAACCATGCAGATGTAATTGGGTATGTGAAGTCAGCGACTGGATACACAGGAGTAGTGATGAGTCACGAACAAGATAACATCGAAGGAGCTTTGTTTAGAAGACCAACCCTTGATGAGATCTTGTATTATGTAGTAGAAGGGGGAGGGATAGATGAAGACATTAATCAAACGTGATCTGCTAGCCACGAAGACGCTATGGTTATCAGTATTAATCGTGTGTATTCTCTCTCAAGTAGTCATTTATTTCTTAGTGAGGGGAGCCTCCATATACGAATTAGAACAAATCGACGCAATCAAGTGGTTTACATTATTTATTATTTCATACGGAGTGATCACCCAGTTATATAAACGAGAATCTTATTCGGGATTCATTGAACGTCTGATGGAGTCGCCAGTTAGTGCTAGGAAGATCATTTTTTCAAGGTATGGAGCAATTTTTATCATTCATGGTACTTTGACCGTTAGTTTTGTCACATTGTTTTATTTCTTTGTTTGGTTGAATGGCTTGCCTGTTTCTTATGTGCGTTTAACAGAAGGCTTATTCATCACAACGTCCTTGCTTTTATTTGTGGTTGTATTCTATACGCTCATGTCATTTGGCTATAGTGAACGTGTTGCTAGTCGATGCATGAAACTATTCTGGATAGGACTATTTATTTATTTTTTCTTTGGAGTTAGTTTTATAGGAAATGATCGTTTTATGATTCATTTTATAACATATATTAGCTATTTTTTCTTGTGTGCATTGGTTTTAGTATTGATTGGTTCCTATTTAACAATATATATGATCGGTTTAAAGAGAAGAAATCAACTGGATAAGAAGCCAGTTATATTCTTTATAGGTTTGTTCCTCTTACTTATAGCTACTAGTGGAGTAGTGGTAGAAAAGTATGTAGAATTACGGTATAGTCCCGAAGTTGATCTGAAATCTGTTAGCATAAATGAAGGAGTGCAAGCTGATCTCATTGTTGAGCGAAAAGGGATTGAAGTTGATGCGACACTTGTCACAACCGTATATATTCCGCGAAATGTACCGATTCATCAACTTCATCAATTACGAGTAGCCTTTCAAACGGAAGATGACCTAGGCCAGCACACATATACGTATCCCCCTACAACTACTTCAGTAAAAGGGGCCGGTTATCAAATTCGAGTGTTTAAAGACATGAGAATGACCTGGGAAGAATATCAGGCATTAGTGAACGGGGAGACGGTGGAGCATTATCAATTATTGTTGCAAACCGAATGGAACTATGTGGATACACCGAATGTCGAAGATGCACTGATTATTGATCTTTCTTCAGACAATTGGAAAGTATTAGACCATCATTAGTATTAATCAACAGTCGCCTTTTTATTATAGTTTTTGTATAATACTATTCATAGATAAAGTGTAAGGAGTGGGTCAGATGGCTGGAACACGGTTTGATTATCGAAAGAAAAAACGCACAGATACAATTGTAAATGTAGCAATTGGATTAGTAATTGTCTTGATTATCATCTTTAGCGCGCTAATCTTCTTAGGCTCAAACGATTCAGAAGATGTCGCTCTAGACATAGGTGAAGAAACGGAAGAGAGTGTAGAGACGGATTCAGAAGAGTCAACAGTGCCGGATCCAATCGGTGACTCAGAGCCAGCAGAATCCGATGAAGAGGGAACGGAAGATGAAGCTTTAACAGAAGATGAAGAAGGCACAGAAGATGACGAGTTAGAGACGGTTCCAGACGGAGAGTGGGAGCCAGTAGGAACAAATCAATCTGGTGAATTCTCACATGACTTTACTCGTGGTGGCACGAACTGGAATGAAATGGAGCGTGCCCTTCGCTATGCAGCAGGACTTGGTGATGACATGATCTTATGGCGTATTGAAAACAACGGTTCAACGTCAGCTATTGGAACTGTCAGTGCCCCAGATCAACAAAGCAACCCTTACCGCATTCAGATTGATTGGGTAGACGGACAGGGATGGATGCCAGTCACGAAAGAACAATTATCAAGCAATCCCTATCGCTAAACAGTAGGGGCTGAGACATAAAAGAAGTGATTAACTTAGAATCCAAATAATGTGCAAATTTAGCGGAGTATATTTCAGGAACGGCTAGATTTCACCGCTTATTAATTGTTTGGATTCTCGTTAGTTAAATCACTTCTGTCTCAGCCTCTTTAATTTTTTTGGAAAAAACCAATTATTTCCTGTTTATATTATTAATTTTGAGGGAAGTTACCTGTAAGGACATAGTAAAAGAGAGGATGGTAAACATGTTAAGAACGATCTTAATGATTATTGGTGCAATTGTTGTTGTAAGTTTAATTATGTCACTGATCTAATACTATCTTATTTCATTCTGAATGACTCCTTCGCAATCGTAAAGGAGTCATTTTCTGTTTGGAAATAAATTTTAGTTCCCTCTTTAATTATCTGAATTTTATGTATATAATACTTACATACTGAGTGGTTAGTATTTACGCATATTAAAAAGGATATTTGCAAGCTTATATAAGAGGGGGATATGAGATGTTAGAGGCGAAGCACTATAAAGTGATTGAAGAGGTGGAAAAACCAGGTAATAAAGAAATGATGAATTATGGTCTTGGTTTCTTCGGTATTATTTTAGTTTGGACGTTAGTCGGTTCTTTTTTAACTTTTTATTATACAGATATTGTAGGGATTTCTGCTACTGTTGTTGGAACATTAATGCTTGTGGCAAGATTGTTTGATGGAATTACTGATATTAGTATGGGGACGATTGTCGACAGGACAAAGTCTAAGCATGGCAAGGCTCGACCGTGGATCATTTGGATGTCGGTTCCTCTAGCAATTTCAACGGTCCTCTTATTCTCTGTGCCAGATATTGGTACAACTGGGAAGATTGTTTACGCTTATGCCACGTACATCTTATTGATTTTAGTGTACACGGGGATCTCAATTCCTTATAAAACGTTACTTGGTTTGATGACACAAGATCAACAAGGTCGTTCGATGATCAATGTGTATACGGGTGTATTCACCATGTCTAGTACCCTTCTTGTGATGATCTTAGCACAACCCATCGCTTCTGCTATTGGTGGAAGGCTCGGCTGGTTGGTCGTTGCGGTCTTTAGTGGGGTGATTATTGTGGCTACTAGTATGATTGCTTTTCGTTCGACGAAAGAGCGCGTTCAGTCACAAAGCGAATCCAAAAAAGATGATATTCCGTTGAAACTTGGGCTAAAGGCCTTGCTGACAAATAAATACTGGCTTATCATCACCACGTATTGTGTGGTTACGTACACAGTGAATGCATTATTAACAGGAGCCGGTCTTTTTTATGCAATCTATGTGTTAGGTAGTGGAGGGTTATTTTCGTTAATTAGCTTGGCTCTTTTTATTCCAAGTATCATCTGTTTTTTCTTTATTGCTAAATTGATCAAGAGATTTGGTAAACGAAACATTGCACTTACCGTATCGCTAATCGCTGTCATTGGTCCGATTGTGAAGTTGATTGACCCAAGCAATACTACAATCTTCTTAACCGGCACGATGATTCAAGGATTTAGTCTAATCCCAGTCTTGACGCTCCTTTATGCGATGATTAACGACACCAATGAATATGGAGAATGGAAGAACGGCTTCAGAACAGAAGGATTAATAAATAGTGCAGCGAGCTTTGGCATGAAAGTTGGAACGGGAATTGGTGGCGCCTTGATTGGATGGCTACTTGGCTTTGGAGGATATGTCGGCGCGGCCGCTGTACAAACGGAGTTGGCGATAACGATGATTATTACGCTCAATATCTACTTGCCACTTGCTTTATGTTTACTACAAGTATTATTAATGTGGATGTATAAGCTCGATCGTCAGTACCCAATTATTTTGGCAGAACTTAAACAACGAAAAGCTTAAAGAGAATTATCAGACGTGTGCATTTTCTTCCTCATCATAGGTAAGGTTGTAAGGCTGCGGGATTTTGATACGCAGCCTTATTTGTTATGCGGTAATTAAAAGTTGGATATGCTAAACTATAAAGATAATTTAGATACATAAGGTGATAGGGAGGGAGCAAGGTTGAATTTACTTTCCGACTTTAGCATTAGACAATTAGCTTCAAGCTACGCTGTGTATCAACGTGGCATGGATTACTATCTTAGAGGTGCTGTTAAAGATATACAGTATGACACGTTAATAGAGAGCTATTATGCAGATGTACTAGGCGGTGAATTATACGATGTCGAAGTCTACGTAACTGATGCAGGAGAAATAGAATACGGATGTGATTGTCGAGCCTCTTTTGAGTATCCTGGAGCTTGTAAGCATGTCATTGCTACCCTGCTTGAAATGGAAAGTCGCCACATTGAACTGAGACCAAATGTAGTTGAAAGAATGAGTGAGAGTACGCTATTGACTCAAATGAAATCGATTCAGCGTTGGAAGCAGCCAGTGTTGCAAAAAAAGAGTCTACTAAATGTTGAGTTTGAATTAAGTATTGAATTAGGTTCGTGGTCATTTAGCCACTATGTACATAAGTTTTTACTCAGTATGCGAGTGGGCGAGAATCGTTTATATGTGGTCAAGGACATGTATGCTTTCTTACAAGCGATAAAAGAGAGTCAGTCGTTTGTGTTTACGAATAATTTCTCTTATCACCCAGATCATCATCAGTTTGAAAAAAATGATGAGGCGATCTTTGATATAATTTATAAACTTCTTGCTGTGGAAGAGTTGAATACAAGACATACATACGGCCATAAAAAAACAAAGCGTCATTTAACCGTCCCGAATGTTTACCTGCATCAATTGATTGACCTTTTAGCTACTCAAGATACAAAATTAATAACAGGTAGTTCTCATCTGCAGAAAAAAGATTTAGTCGTTGAGCCATTTGAAAAAGGAACCGAGTTGTTTCAATTTGCGATTGTACAAGAGCGTGACATGGTTCTGCTTCATAGTGATTTAACGCCTGGAGTGATACTTGCCGATGACGATCTCCGTTGCGTCATTAAAGAAGATACGATTTATAAATTAACTGATGAACAAGCGAAGACATTAGATATTATCGGTAGTCAATATGAAAAAGATGAGCCGATGGATTTTATCCCGATGGAGCAACTTGAATCGTTTTGTTCTGAGGTGTTACCGGTGTTGCCGCAATATGGTGTCGTGACGATTGAGGACAAGCTTCAAGAAAAGATTGATCGTAAACCACTTCAAGCATCACTAAAAATCGATTATGAAAATGAAGAACTGACTGTTCATGTAACGTTTAGATACGGACAAATCGTGAGAAATCCATTTGCAGAAAATCAATCAGCTCCAGATCAGCTCATTATTGTACGCGATGTGGAAAAAGAACAACGAATCCTGCAAACGTTGTATGTGCATGACTATGAAATTCGTGACGACAAACTCGTGTTGGATCGGATGGATGAAATTCTCGATTTTTTATATGAAGAACTACAAAGCTTAAAGCCCTATGCAGATATCTTTTTAACAAGTGAAGCGAAGCGTTTACTATTTCAACCAGCATCAACGCCGTCTGTTTCGGTTGATGTTGAAGGAGAGTCGAACTGGCTAGACGTTAATTTTTCGATTGAAGGCATCTCTGATAAGGAGATTGTCGACGTCCTTCGCGCACTCTATTCTAAGAAAAAGTACCACCGCTTATCTAGTGGAGCCTTTATTCCACTTGAAGAAGACCAGTACCAATCCGTGTCGAAAGTTGTTCAATCATTAGGCGCATCAGTAAAAGAATTTAAGAAATCAATGAATGTCCCCCTTCATAAAGCCTTCGCTCTAGATGAAGGTCAAGCAGGGTTGAAATTTTCTAAGAAATTGCATCAATTAATGAAGAATGTTCAGACGCCTGAATTCAGTGACTGGACGATACCTAGTGGGTTAGATGCGACTTTAAGAAATTATCAAGAAGTAGGCTTTAAATGGATGCACACGTTGGCTAAAGCGGGGCTAGGAGGAATTTTGGCTGATGATATGGGGCTCGGGAAAACACTACAAACAATCACCCATCTCCAAGCTGAGCATGAATCAACGACAAAAGGCACGTCACTTGTCGTCGCGCCCGCTTCTGTTATTTATAACTGGGAAAAAGAATTAAAACGATTTGCGCCACATTTAGAAGTAGCTGTCATTGCAGGTGCAAGAGCAGACCGTGACCAGACACGTATAGAAGCCAGTCAAGCCGATGTATGGATTACTTCATATCCTCTCATGCAACGGGATTATGAAGCGTATGAAGGCATGGTGTTTGAAACATTGATTCTAGACGAGGCACAAGCGATAAAGAATGAACAAGCGAAAACGACGAAAGCCATTCGAACAGTCGAAGCAAAAAGTCGTTTTGCCCTTAGTGGTACACCGATTGAAAACCGTCTCGATGAACTGTTTTCGATGGTACAAACGATTTTACCTGGATTATTTGGAACGAAGAAACAATTCAGAGAACGTTCTCATGAAGAGCTCGCTAAACGAATTCGTCCGTTTTTGTTACGACGCATGAAAAAAGAAGTATTAACAGAGCTTCCAGATAAAATGGAGTCTGTTCAATATACTGATCTACTTCCAGAACAGAAAAAGTACTATTTGGCTCAAGTGAAACAATTAAAAGAAGATGTGGATCAAGCGATTCATGCTGATCAATTCCAGAAGAAACGAATTGAAATTTTAGCAGGATTAACGAAGCTTAGGCAACTATGCTGCCATCCAAGGCTCGTGCTAGATGATGAAAACGTTGAGTCAGGAAAATTGACGAGGCTCTTAGAGTACGTGGAAGAAGGCTTGAGTTCAGGCCAAAGAATGGTCATCTTCTCGCAATTTACTTCCATGCTTGCGATTATGAAAGATGAATTTATTAGTCGTGGCTGGGATTTCTTCTACCTAGATGGTCAAACGGCAGCGAAAGATCGTCTCAGCCTTGCTGACCAGTTTAACAGTGGAGAAAAGAGCTTGTTCCTTGTCTCGTTAAAAGCAGGAGGAACCGGGTTAAATTTAACAGGTGGGGATACAGTTATCTTATATGATACGTGGTGGAATCCTGCGATTGAAGAACAAGCAGCAGACCGCGTTTATCGATTTGGTCAAACGAAAAATGTCCAAGTGATTAAGTTGATCGCTAATGGCACGATCGAAGAAAAAATCTTAGCCCTACACGAGAAGAAAAAAGCCCTTGTTGATGCGGTCATTCAACCAGGAGAACAACAAATTTCTTCGTTATCCGTCGAGGAGATCAAAGAATTGCTTGCGTTTTAAGATCTATTCACCTTGCCCAACATGGAGCAAGGTGTTTTTATTAGCAATGCACGAAGATCTAAAAGGTGTTTGCATGCAAAAAAAGGAAATCAACAATCTTTACAGAAGAGAGTAGGAATATAAAAGGTGGACAAGGAGGGTTTTTATTGTCGCGAAATCTATTAACCATTGCCATTGTTGTAGGTGTGCTACTTGTAGGGACCATTGGGTACTACTACATTGCGATCGACTCCTCGCAGCCAGAAGAAGTAGCTTCTACCCTTGAAGAGGAGGACGAAATAGACGAAAACGTGGAACCTCAGGCAGCATCAGTTGACGATTCTACACAAGATGGCAACGAGTCTCAACAAGCCTTAGATTTTATCATCACATTACAATACGATGAGTATGAAACGAATATCGCATATCAAGAAGGGCAAGAAGAAAAAGTGAAACGAGTTATTGCGGATTCTCACTCCTATTTAAATGAATTAACAGGCTGGGGAAGAGCGGAAAGTATTGATTTAGATGAATTAATGAATGAATCGAAATGGAGCGAACTAAGCGAGGATATTAACTGGCTCACTCATGAGGGCTTAGCTGATTCTAATGCGTTGAATGATATGAAGAATGCAAGGGCGTTTATGTATGTAATCGAATCTGGTGACAGAATGTCCTTACGTTATTTACATCGTATTTTTCATGACTTAGACATTGCCCTAAATGACACTGATGTTGAACGAGTGTGGGAAGTGACTCATGCTTTTGGGAAAGAGTCTAAGCAAAATGAATTGTACAAGTATCTTCGTGGAACTCAGTAAAAACAAGCAGGAATAGCCATTGGCTATTCCTGCTTGTTTTTCTGTTTATAGTAATCTCGTTCTAATTTGTAGATTTGTCTTCTAATAGCATTCCAATCTTCGTTACCAAGGGATGCTTTACGTAATTTTTGTGTGAACTTATCCAGTGCTTCCATATCAATATCCTCGTTGTTTTCTAACTTGTGCCTCATTTCTTGAATGTTATCTTCAATCTGCTGTAGTTCATGATCCCATGAGAAATAAAAATCTACAGGTTTCATTTCCTCTGATAGAATGTGCTTCACTTCACATACCTCTTGCTTTGGTCCGGTGATGGAAATATCAGTGGCATGTACGGTAATCGAGACGTCCTTTTTTTCAAGTGATGCGGTCACATATTTCATCTTCTTCGCGATCTTAAAGTTAAAGATGTGTTCAAGTACATAGGATAGCATCATGAAATTAACCCAAACGATTTTTTTAGGGTCGTGAATTTTTGTATCAATCTCGTGCCTAGACAATGTGTCCTGAACCTCTTGTAACACATTATCATATCTTCCTTTACGGATCATAACCGCAAATTGTTGCTGGGAGTGCATTTTAATGATGTGTGGAAGCTTAATAATTGGGATGAGCACAAGTAAGATCATTGACATCGTACCGAGGATCATTGTGTAAGGATACCCCATAAACACTTGTTTAAGTTTGGAATGATCTGGGTCTCTATTCCTCAACTTCGTTGAAATATACCCATTAATCAATGGGATGACAATGATTAATATAATCGATGCAATACGGACGATTGTATCATCATCTGGCATAAGCGGAATAAAGGTGTCAGCTAGATCTGGAAAGACCGTTGTGACAAGAATATACATCCAATATAAAGAGATAAGGCCCATAAAACTAACTTTAGAATCATCTTGAGAAGGAATTCGGCCAAAAAACGTTAATGTAGCCATACTGAAGACTTTACTAAGTAACTTTGCAATGCCTGTGAGAAAAATTCGAAAATAAGGCAAAATTTTCACCTGCTCCGTAGATTATTAAGTGTACAACCCTTACCATACCCTTGTTCTGGCAAGTTAAACAGAACGAACTGACTAAGGTTAGAAAAATGTGGCTAAGCTGATATGACGTAATCTAGTAAAGTAGGTGAACAAAGATGAATGTGTTGATAGGGGCAGGGATTGTACTTGTGCCCATTTTTATGGTTGTCATCGATCGATTTTGGTCTGTGAGTCGTCTTACGTTTCACAGTCTCGCTTTTGGGTCACTTATCGTCTTCGGATATATATCAGCAACTGCTATCTATGCGATTTTACGAGATCATGAAGTGTTTATGACGAGCATTCATGGGATTTTCTTAGAACCGCTATTCTTGATATCGGGAGCATACATTGGCTGGTATGCATTGTTTGTCGTTTTACGTCATACAATTATTGCATATGAGGCGTGGAAGAAGAGCAACTGAGAAATCAGCTGCTTTTTTGTTTTGTTGTTTTTTCAAAAGATAAAGGATTCTAAACGGTAGGTATGGAATATAGTTAAGTATAGATTAATATAGCTAAAAAGCTCGGAACGTGGGAGGTAAGTATGGATATTAATTATGCATCAAAACAGTTTATTCTTTATTCGAATGAGGGACATACCAATTCACAAGCAGATGATCGTTCGTTATGTAAAGAAATTGCAAAAGATAAGGAATTGCTTAATTTATGTGTTCGCAATAGCGAAGAAATGACACCTCCATATTTCTTAGACGCCGTCAATCAATTAATGGATCAACGAGATCAACCACTATCTGATAATTATGATCGATTCAAAGACTTTTGCTTCCTTTATCAAGAAGAACTTGAGATCTTATTACAGCAGGAAACGAACAAAAGAAGGAATTAGCCGAATAATTAAATGAACTCGTAGCGAACGCTTAAGGCAACATAAATCGCATCTTACTTCTTACTAGTAGGGTGCTTCTTCTTATTACCTGGGTAAAGAAAAGGGTCTACTAGAAAGAAGGATTAAAGGAGGCAGCCAATGCAAGAAGAGAAGCGGAAAGCGTATTGGCAAGGATTAGTATGGGGGTTGATTGTCGTATTAGTTATCAGTGTCTGGACGATTCTAAAGTGAAAAAAGACTAGTTTAACCAAGTTGAAAACTAAAGCATTACTCGACAGGCTTCTACTTTTAAGAGGATTAATGGTATATTTATTATACGTGAAAAAATCGGTGAATGATGTTTGAAGATGGTATACATGGTTTCACCTTTTATTAGATGGAGGCTGTTCGATGAAAAAAGAAATTGAAATGAAGATGAACGGGGAGTTAGAAAGGTTAACAAACCGCACATTTAAATTTGATCAACGCATTCATGAAGGCTGGTACTCAGCGGTTTATTTTCTGAAAACAAAAGAAATCGCCAAGAAGTACAAGAAGGATAAAATCGTCACAATGCAATTTTTTCAAAAGGAAGAAGCTGTATTATGTGGGATTGATGAAGCAATTGCTCTTATCCATACATTTGCAGAAGATCCTGAAGACCTAGAAGTTTATGCGCTTCATGATGGGGATAAAATTAAACCTTTTGAAACGGTCTTAACCGTGCGTGGGCCATATCATAAATTCGGGAACCTTGAAGGCATTATAGATGGAATTTTAGCTAGAAGAACGAGTGTCGCAACGAATGTTTTTCGTGTCGTCTCAGCAGCTAAGAACAAGCGAGTTATCTTTATGGGCGATCGTGATGATCATTTCAGCAATCAGGCTGGTGATGGCTACGCAGCGTTTATCGGTGGTATGTCTGCCCAAGCAACACATGCAATGAATGAATGGTGGGGAGAGAAAGGTCTTGGCACGATGCCACATGCATTAATTCAATTATTTAATGGCGATGTGGTTGAAGCATCCAAAGCTTATTACGAAACCTATCCAGATGACGATCTCATCGCACTAGTTGACTACAACAATGATGTCATTACAGATTCATTAAACGTAGCGAGGGAATTTGGAGAAACCTTAAAGGGAGTTCGAGTCGATACATCACGTACGATGATTGATCAATACTTCATACGTAATCAACAAATCCTTGGAAGCTTTGACCCTCGTGGTGTTAATATTCCTCTCGTCCATGCTTTGCGTGATGCTTTGAACAAAGAAGGCTATCACCATGTACAAATTGTCGTGAGTGGTGGATTCTCAGCTGATCGAATTCGTGAATTTGAGCGAAGTGATGCACCTGTTGATGTGTATGGAGTTGGTGGAAGTTTATTGAAGCTGTCAATTGGATTCACAGGTGATAATGTCTTACTTGATGATGAACCCGAAGCAAAAGCAGGCAGACGAATGAATCCGAACCCGCGTCTAAAACAAGTCGAATACATCAACACACTCCCTGAACTTTAAGGGAGTGTGTTTTCTTGGTGCTTTCATTCAAGGATAAAACCTTTAAGGTCAAGAAGCTGATGATGTATAATAGATAAAGGATCAGAAACCTATAATCGAAAGTGAGTGTTCAAAATGGGTCGTAAATGGAATAATATTAAAGAGAAGAAAGCAGCAAAAGATAAAAATACGAGTCGGATTTATGCGAAGTTCGGAACAGAAATTTACGTCGTAGCCAAACAAGGGGAGCCTGATCCAGAATCGAACCAGGCGTTAAAGTTCGTCCTTGAACGTGCGAAAACATATAATGTTCCAAAGCACATCATCGAGCGCGCGATTGAAAAAGCAAAAGGTGGAGCGGAAGCGAACTTTGATGAGCTTCGCTACGAAGGATTCGGACCAAACGGATCAATGATCATTGTCGATGCCCTCACAAACAATGTCAATCGAACAGCGGCTGAAGTTCGTGCAGCGTTTTCGAAAAACGGAGGAAATATGGGTGTGAATGGTTCAGTCGCTTACATGTTTGATGAAACGGCTGTCATTGGTGTGGAAGGAAAAACTTCTGATGAAGCACTAGAATTATTAATGGAAGCGGATGTCGATGTTCGTGATATTTTAGAAGAAGATGAGGTTATCATTACATATGCCGACCCAGATCAATTCCACGCCGTCCTAGAAGCCTACAAGCAAGCAGGAATTGAGGAGTTCACAGTCGCTGAAATTACGATGCTCGCACAAAGTGAAGTCGAGCTTGGTGAAAAAGATCTAGAACAGTTTGAACAAATCATTGATACATTAGAAGAGTTAGAAGATGTCCAACGAGTGCATCATAATGTGGATATAGGAGAATAATATGACCGGTTAACAAGCCTCATCCTTCGATGAGGCTTGTTTTCATCTGGTCGGCACCGTTCTTAATGTAAGCAAGAGTATAATGACGGCCGAAATAAAGAGGGTACCAATGGTTTGAATCGTAGCGATAATTGCTGTTGTCTGAAAGAATTCGATCGTCAGTGACGTGAAAAAGAAACTTAAGGCCGATATGTAGAGAACCACATGAATAAAGGCAACCCCTGAGGCCAGCAAGGCTTTTTTGTGTGGTGCTAGTGCAAGAAACGTTGTATGTAAAAAAGGAACCGTAACGAGAGCTAAACTTGATATCAGTAAGGATGGTAGCCAACCAGGTCCACCAATGATAAATCGAACGATATTCAAAAGGATGTATAGTGGAATGGCAATGAAAAACCCTCCATATAAGCTCGCTATAATAAAGGGGATGTAGCGTAAGTCAAAGATAAATCCATTCCCTATTGGTATAGGAAAGAGCATACAGAAGATGATCGCGAGCCCACTGATAAAAACCAAGATGACTCGATTCCAGCTGTTTGTCTGTTTGTATTCAGTAATTAATAAATAGAATAACGCAAAAAAAAGTAAAAATAATATATTGGATAGTAAGGTTTCCTCCATACAGTTCCCCCCTTTCGATTCATATGCTCAAGTAATGATGGTGAGGCTAAATAATTAGCTTTTATTCTACCATCAATCTTTTGTCATGCCTACTAAAGTCCGTCTTCTGTTCACTTCATGACACATATATTGAATTCAACTTTAAAAAAGCATGAAACGAAGTGAGAATCTTCGTTTCATGCTCGGTTCTATTCTTCCTTGTCCTTCATGAACCATAAAGGTGTGTCGTCATCGACTTCACCATTGTAATTAATTAAAATCTCTTCGCCGGCTTTTATGTCACGGTAAGCATAATAATCAAATGTATGCTGCTCGAAGTTAATTTCATAGATGGTATTCGGGGTGTAAGAGTGGTTAATTAAACTACCATAGCCTAGTACAAGCGCCGTATGGTTCTTTCCGTATTCATAAACATAGTCCGATAACGTGGTTTCCTCTATGAGAATATGTTCAATAATAGGGCACGGTATCACAGGAGCTTCGTGAATTATCGTTCCTTTTGGAATATCTTCTGTAGCGAATACTCCTCTATTAAATTCCCCATCACTGATGGTCGAGTTCATTATTTTTATCATGGATGTCACCTTCGCGATCTTTAAATAGATAATTGACGTTCCATTTAATCTTGACAGCAGTGAACGAAGAAAGCAACTGGAATTTCTAAGCGGCTAAAAAAGCGTCACGCGAAAGTCAGTTTGTTAATTAAGTTTTGCCATTTATGATAAATCACATGTACTTCATAATCTCATTTTTTAAAGAATCTTTCATTGACAGTCTTTCTAATTTACCTCTATAATCGTAATCGTTACGATTTACTTAGTAATTCATTGTATAGATAAAAAATAAGTGGACATAAATAGGTTTTAAATCGTAATTATTACGTTTTGTGGAGGTCTATAATGGCAACGTGGGATTTAAGTGAGATGAAGCATCATTTATTGTTATGTAATGGGGGAAGTTGTAATAATTGGGGCGCAGAGGAGTTAACTCAAGCGATTCGAAAAGAAATATCAAAAAGGAATCTAGATGACGCTATTCATACGACACGAACTCGTTGTACTGGAAGATGCAATGATCGCTGTGTTGCTATTGTTTACCCATCTGGTAATTGGTATAAGGATTTAAGGCCTGAAGATGCTAATCAATTTGTTAATTCACTTGTTTTACAGCGCGATTTAACAGGTAAGGTAAGTCATACATTTACAGGAGAAGGGTTCGAGAGAGAAGAGGGTGTCTCTCCAGGAATTCCAAAAGACCGTGAAAAAGTAAAAAGAGTATCAAAGCAGTACTAAGAAAGGAACGTGATGAAATGGTATTTGCCAAAGCGAAGAAGATACCAGTAACGATATTAACAGGCTATTTAGGAGCTGGAAAAACAACACTACTTAATCGAATTTTAACTGAAAAACATAATAAAAAAGTGGCAGTCATTGTTAATGAATTTGGGGAAGTAGGAATTGATAACCAATTAGTAGTGGATTCCGAAGAAGAAATTGTTGAAATGAATAACGGTTGTATTTGCTGCACCGTTCGAGGTGATTTAATAAAGATTCTTCGCACATTGCATTATTCTATGGAGCAAGATCAAGTTCATTTTGACCAAGTTATCATTGAAACTACCGGACTTGCCGATCCGGCTCCTGTTGCCCAAACCTTTTTTGTTGATGAAGTGTTGCGAGATGTATTTGAGGTCGATAGCATTGTTACCGTAGTCGATAGCTTGCATATCGCTAAGCACTTGCATAAAAAGGACGAAGCCCAAGAACAAATCGCCTTTGCCGATGTTATTGTCTTTAACAAGACAGACTTAATCAATGAGAAAGAGTTAAAGAGGATTGAGGCGCGTGTTAGTCAGATGAACCCTACAGCAAAACGCCTTTATTCAGAGAACTGTGAAATTAACTTGAAAGATGTTTTAGATATTCATAGCTTTAATGTCGATCATAAATTATATGTAAATCCCCACTTTTTAGAAGATCATCATCATCATGACCATGATGACCGTGTATCATCAGTTTCATTTCAAGAAGAGCGACCATTGGATATGCAAAAAGTAGATAGATGGATAAGTTATCTAGTCCAAGAAAAAGGAGAAGATCTTTTACGGTATAAAGGCATCCTACATGTGAAAGATATGCAAGAACGTATAGTCTTCCAAGGGTTGCACATGTTGTTTACTGGTAAACCTGATCGCAAGTGGCAAGTTGGTGAGACGAAGAAAACGGAACTTGTCTTTATTGGACGTAATTTAGATAAATTAGCACTTGAGAAACAATTTAAGGAATGTATCGTGAGTTAAGAAGTAGGTTGCGAAAATGCAGCCTACTTACTTAGTGCCCTTATTGGAGAAAAATAAAGTTATAGGTTTTAAATCGTAATTATTACGTTTTATTTAAAAGGAGGCTATGTAGGTGGAGTACTGGTACGAGGAACATTTTAATGAAGATTACCTTATGGTCTACAAACATCGAAATGATGAGTTAGCACAACATGAATTGCAAAAGCTCATGACTTTTATTCCATATAAAAAGGGTCAGTATCTATTAGACTTATGTTGCGGAAATGGCAGACATAGTCGTTGGTTCTTTAAGAAAGGCTTGCATGTTACTGGGGTCGATTTATCTGAAACGTTGTTAGAAGATGCAAAGAAACAACAAGGATCTGAAGATATTCAATATATTAGAAGTGACATGCGTCATATTACATTTCTAAACCAGTTTGATGTAGTTGTTAATTTATTTACAAGTTTTGGTTATTTTGAGGATGATTTAGAGAATGAGCAAGTACTAAAAAATGCATATAATGCTTTAGTACCGCAGGGCTATTTTATATTTGATTATTTAAATCCGGCATTTCTTGAGAAAAACTTAGTTCCATTTTCAAAAGAGGTAATTGATCAGTTATCAATTCTTCAATATCGAACCATTGAAGATAATACGGTCATTAAAAAAATTAAAATAGAAGATCAAGAAGGTTCAAAAAGACAATATGAGGAACGAGTCAAATTATACTCAAGAGAACAATTGGATAATATGATTAAGCAAAGTGGGTTTCAAATCAATCATACATTTGGAGATTATGATGGCTCATTGTATAACAAAACTCAATCCTCAAGATTGATCTATGTTTGCCAAAAATAGTTCTTTCGTTTAGAGAGGAGTGAGGATGTGGAATGTGTTACTAATAGCAAACATAAGCACAAGTCAAATGTTCAAGAAAACACTACTGAAAAATTTAGTCCAAAAGTAATTGCAGCTATACTTTCTATTTTTCTATTAATCTCTATGACGCTTTCTGTTATGTTTGGACCTATTTCAATCTCTGCAATAACTGTTTGGAAGATATTTTTTTCGAAATGGACTTTTTTTGAATCGTATATTGTCAATGATTGGACAACAGCTCAAGAACAGATCATTTGGGAATTGCGATTTCCAAGGGTTATCCTAGCAGCGTTAGTAGGCTCGGGTTTAGCCATAGTGGGAGTAGCGATCCAAGCACTTGTAAGAAATTCCTTAGCAGACCCATATATTCTAGGTGTATCTTCAGGAGCTTCTGTGGGTGCGACGCTTGTCATTATTTTTGGTGCATTCAATGTATTTGGACAATACGCACTCTCTACTGCAGCATTTCTTGGCTCGTTAGTGTCTGTCTTATTAGTATTTGTACTTGCACAAGTGCGAGGAAGAATTTCTACAGTTCGACTACTTCTTGCTGGGATTGCGATTTCTATGATGCTCTCAGCCGTGACTAGCTATATTGTGATTTCTGCACCGAGAGAAGCAGGTATTCGGGATGCAATGTTTTGGATGATGGGTAGTGTTGCTGGAGCTAAATGGAGTCAATTACCTCTTCCGTTGATCAGTTTAACGATTGGTATGATTGTTCTGCTAGTCCTAGCAAGACCGTTAAATGTCATGTTAATGGGTGAAGATACAGCATCTACTTTAGGTCTAAATAGTAATTTATTTAAAAAGATACTTATTGTATTGACGGCGCTACTGACTGGAGTCATCGTCTCCATTAGTGGAGCAATTGGGTTTATCGGCTTAATGGTTCCTCATATGGTCAGGTTGATGGTTGGATCAAATCACCGTTACGTCTTGCCTATTAGTGCATTAGTCGGGGCCGTGTTTCTAATATGGGCTGATTTTATTGCTAGAACAATCGTGGCTCCACAAGAATTACCGATAGGGATTATTACAGCATTATGCGGAGGGCCATTTTTTATATGGTTACTTAGAAGGAATTCGTATTCTTTTGGGGCAGGTGAAGGAAAATGAAGTTACGAGTAGATAAAGCCTCAACCGATATAAATGACCAAAGAATTGTAGAAGAGATAAGTTTTTATGTTCAAGAAGGTGAATTTGTTGGGGTTATCGGACCCAATGGAAGTGGGAAGTCAACTTTACTTAAAACGATGTATCGAGTGCTAAAGCCGAGCGCTGGAAATGTATACTTAGATGATGAAGACATTCAATCATATACACATCGGAACTTTGCTAAACAGTTAGCTGTAGTGGGACAAGAAAGTTCCGTTCCTTTTGATTTCTCAGTCAAAGATATTGTACTGATGGGGAGGAATCCTCATAAACGCTTTTTAGAACAAGAGACAAAAGACGACCTAAAGCTTGTCGAGGAGTCGTTGCTAGAAGTGGGATTAGGTGGATATGGAAAGCGAGGCTTTGTTACATTATCAGGCGGGGAAAAACAACGTGTACTAATTGCTAGAGCCTTCGCTCAAACTCCAAATGTCTTTCTATTAGATGAGCCGACCAATCATCTCGATATTCACCACCAGCTTCACATGCTAGATGTCTTAAAGCGTTCAAGTATCACTGTTCTTGCTGCACTACATGATTTAAATCTAGCAGCCTCTTATTGTGATCGACTAATTGTTTTGAAAAACGGTAAATTAGAGATGTGTGGAACTCCTGAAGAAACGCTAACAGAAGAGCTATTATTAGATGTATTTAATGTGAAGGCGAGGATCTGTAGGCACCAATTAACCAATAAAGTGCAAATAATGTATGTATCAGAGAGTATGGAAAAAGACATTAGACTAAACCAAGTAAAAAAATGGATACAAAGTTAAAAAATCCAAGGTTATTATAAAATACGAAAGAAGGATAAGTACGATGAAAAAACTAATATTAGCAATGATAATAGTAGCATTCATTGTTGGGTGCTCAAATGCTCAAGAAGCTAATCAAACGATGGTAGATAAAAATGATGACTCAACTGACAATGTAGTAGAAATTCAGAACGGAGACCGTATGTTAACGATCTTAGAGGTACCACAACGTGCCGTTAGCTTAAATCAACATGTAACAGAGGTGATGTTAGCTCTTGGATTAGAAGAACATATGGTTGGAACTGCTTATTTAGATGATGAAGTATTGTCTGAGTTTAAAGAAGCGTATGAATCTATACCAGTGATTGCCGAACGCTATCCATCACAAGAGGTCTTTTTAGATGTTGAGCCAGACTTTGCCTATGCTGGTTGGGGAAGTGCCTTCAATGAAGAAGCAATTGGTACAGTTGAACAACTTAATAGTTTTGGAATTGATGCATACTTACATCAATCCTCGACAAAAGTCGGTCCAAAATTAGAAGATATTTATGAAGATATCCGTAATATAGCATCAATTTTTGATGTTGAAGATCGTGGAAAAAAATTAATCGATACAATCGATGAAGATATTCATCAATTAAAAGATCGTATTCCAGCAAATGAGCTAGAAACAAATGTATTTGTCTATGACAGTGGTGATACAGCTCCACTCACAGTCGGGCAAAACTTCTTAAATCAGATCATTACAATCGCAGGAGCATCAAATATTTTTGCTGATTTGGATAAGAATTGGGCAGAAGTAAGCTGGGAGGAAGTGGTAGAACGTAATCCTGAAGTCATTATCATTGTAGACTATGGGGAAACAACAATCGAACAAAAGCGCGAACAGTTACTTACCCACCCTGCTTTAACAGGAGTAAAAGCGATTCAAGATGAAAATTTTATCACTATGCCACTTTCTGCAGCGGCAGAAGGGGTTCGAGTAGCAACTGCATTAGAGATATTAATTGAGGGTCTATATGAGTAATGTAGAATTTTTCGTAAAAAGATTAAATTGTAATCATGACGAATATAAAACTCGAAAGGTGTGGTCCTTATGTTACATGATTTATATAGAAAAGTAGTCATGGATCATGCAAAATATCGCCGTAATACTGGAGTACTTGTTGGAGATTCTGTGAAAAAGGTCCATTATAAGAATCCTACATGTGGTGATGTCATTACTTTATACGTTGATATTGAACAAGATTATTTAAGAAATATTTCTTTTGAGGGAGAAGGGTGTAGCATAAGCATGGCTGCCTCTTCAATGATGACCGAGTTAATTAAAGGGAAGTCTTTAGATGACATCTCTTTACTCCGAAGTGAATTTGAACAGCTCATCCGAACAGGAAAGCAGACCGATGAAAAGATTGACTTAGAAGATACTCTTTCCTTAGAAGGTGTTCATAAGTTAAGAGCGAGGCATAACTGTGCGTTGATGGCATGGCAAGCATTAGATAGAGTCTTAGCAAATGTAGAGGACTACAAAGGAATCAAAGCGTAATATCAATGATCGAGGTGCATGTGGTGTATGAAAAAGCAAGTAGAAGTGGTCATTTTAAGCGGATTTTTAGGAAGTGGTAAGAGTACATTATTAACTAGGATGATTAAGAACGAAATAGAAAAAGAGCGTAAAATAGCGGTGCTAATGAATGAACTCGGAAAAGTGAGTATTGATTCAGCCATCATTCCTGAAGATGTGCCATTAAAAGAAATGTTAGATGGGTGCATCTGTTGTACGATACAAGGAGAGCTAAGTGTCCAATTGAAGGAGTTAACGGAAGAAAAAGAGCTTGATATCATCTATATCGAGGCTACAGGAGTAGCCCATCCATTAGATGTTCTCGAAGCTTGCACTCACCCCCTCTTAGTTGAATTAACTCAGATAAAAGCTGTTATTACGGTTATTAATGCGAAGCAATGGTTAGAAAATAAGTTGAATAACATGCTAAAAAAATTAATTACACACCAAGTTAAGTTTGCAGATGTTATTCTCGTGAATAAAATCGACCAAATCACTGAAAAAGAATTATTAAAAGTGCAAGAAACAATTAAAGAGGAGAATCCTCAAGCACTCCAATTGGCTACAACATACTCAGATATGGACTTATCTATCCTAGATCAACCTTTATTTCTCGAACAAAAGAAGCGCGATCAAGGAGAAGAGTTTCGAGCTGATGTTAAGAGTTTGCACTTAAAGACATGTGTCATTTCAATTACTCAACCTATTGAGCGAATGCTGCTTGAAGATTTTTTAGAGAAAAACAAGGAAACATTGTTGCGAGTTAAAGGATTTATTCGTTTGACAGAAAGCCCTGCTATGTATTTACTGAATTATGCTTATGGATACCCGATGTATGAACGCGTGAAAGGTGAAGTAACGGTTGAGCCTGTCCTCGTGTTTATCGGACAACATCTAGACAAAGCACAGTTAGAATATCAATTAGAACAAGATGTATTTCAAGTCAACCGTTGTTGAACTATCAAGAAAAATCACCTGTCAGTTGAACATCAAGATCCAACTAAGACTTCTTCGATTTAATCTGAATAGTTCACCCTTGCTCTTGGGAAGATAAAAATGAAACAAAAATTCAAGGAAGCAAGGTGAGAGCGATGTCACAATCAAAATCACAAGAAACACGACAATGGCACCAACGTAAGGAGACTCAGCATCCTCATGGCAAAATCAAATCCTTAAAAACTTTGTCAGAAGAGACAAAAAAACAATAGTTGAATATGTAAAAAAAAGAAACTAGCTCACGTATCATAGCTAGTTTCTCCTTCAATTTTCACCACAGTACGTCTAATACATTTCCGTCAGGTTCTCTTTCTCTACTATCACCGTTAGAAGAAGTCGTTCCATTTTTATCCATCTGATTAGAGGTTGCATTCGTGACGGTTACATCTACACTAACAAAGATATCATTTAAAACTTAATTATCAATTTCCTTAATCTTACTTCTATTCAAATGGTTTTCAATAGAATTTCCAACGTTATTGTTAATCGTAGCATCTCTCTCAATGATGATTGCATCTTTTGAAGGACCGATGTGTTGACTAAGAATGGAAATCGTCAATACGAACAAAATAGAAAGTGAAGCGATCATATATAACATTAAATTTACCTTCGTATTCACCTCGTCACCACCTTATTTTCTCGATTATTGTATGGCACACGAGGCGAGAGTGTGAACATCGGGTTATCTATAGGTTAAATAAATTGAAATACTTAGAAAGATGTCGAAATAAAGAGAAATAGGGAGAAAAAGAAGAGAAAACTAGCAAAAATAACTTATCTGAATATTTACAAAAATTAAATAATTAGTTATAGTAAGAACAAGCAAGACAAGCAAGACAAGCAAGACAAGCAAGACAAGCAAGACAAGCAAGACAAGCAAGACCTAAACAAACTACAGTCTAGAAAGGGGATAGGCTATGTGAAAGCAGAAGCTACACCATCTTGGACACTTCTGAAGGGACTGATTCCAATGACGTAGCGAAAGCGAAGTGTATTGAACCATAAGGTACACGGGAATTGAAAAAGAAATAAATACATCGTAGTAGTATTAGAAAGGAATTAACAAGTTTATGTTAGAAGAATCATTAAAATAGCGACCTTTTATCCTAAGAAAAATTGGATAAAAGGTCGCTTTTGTGTTTTGAGGATAGTTCACCTGAATTTCTTCCAATCACTGTACAATGGAGTCGGCTCTAGTATAGTTGTAATTTTTTAAATAATCAAATGACGCATTTATTTCCCCCTGATTTTTACGCAGTGGCTCATGCAATACGGGATGGATGCGGAGATCATCGAATCAGTCAAATACCGAGAGAAGATGAAAGGTATGCTTAAACAGTGGTTAATTAAATACGACATCTAAGAAGACGGGAGAACAGGTAGTGACTTTGAGCAAAAATAAAAAACAGCCGCTTCCTAGCTAAAACTAGTGGCGGCTGTATGTGATTAGCGATGAATGCTACTGTTTAATTCTTTTAAAAGAGCTTGGTTTTTTTGATAATCCTTTTCACGCGCTCGTTCCACTGCTAACTTTTTATCTAAATTATTGAGGTATTCCTCGTGGCCGACTCCGTGAGACTGTTGCAATCCTTTTTCCATTACTTCTGTATATCTTTGTTGTTCGCTAGTATTTAACAAGTTGTTCACTCCTAAGTTTTATCGTTATGTAACAGGTTCCCATGTTGTCTAGGAGTTAAACATAAAATTATTCATTAGACGAATCAATTTGTTTCGGCTGCTTGGAGATGGTGTTAGTAGTTAGTCTTCGCTGTGAATGGAGTAAAGTTTATTTATTTTTCTCTCGAGTTCTTCTACATGCACAAATCTTGCTTCTCTTAAATATTCGTGGCCATCGATAAAAAATATCATAACAGGCACAGTAAAGATCGATAATTTACCAGCGATTTCTTCTAGCTTGTCAGCATTGACATACCCTTGTTGAATGAGAGGGTAGCGTGAGAGCATGTCCTTGACCTGTGGCAATAAAGCATGGCAGACGCCGCAATTGGTTCTAGAGATGTAGATGAAACTAAATTCATGGTCTTTCGTAAAAGTATCAACTTGATCAATGGTAGTTAACTCTTTCATAATATCCCCCCCTAGTCTTTTTTTATGGATTCTTCGCTTCTTTTTCCAATAATCCCGTAGAAGAAAATATTTGTAATATCTTCTGTGAGCGGGAGCATTGTTTTGTAGGCGTCTTCGCGTTGAAACGTGTCCTTTAGCATTTGGATATAGAAAATAATCGCTTGGTCTGAAAGGTTCGGGTCGACATATCCTTGTTCTTTCCCTTGTTGAAAAAGGGTGGTGAAATAAGGGAGCGTTTTTTCTACATATATCTTCTCTATATAATTTCCTTCTATTGAGTACTCTTTCATTATATATTGATAAAACTCTTCATGAATTTGAGCAGCCATTTGTGTTTTATTAAAGATGAGAGCTTTAACCTTCTCAGGAAAAGGCCTTTCTGATAAGACCGTTTGCTCAAAGTCTGTGGAAACTCCGTCTACATAATGGATAAAGACATCATGAATTAATTTATGTTTGCTTTCGAAGTAATTGTAAATTGTCACTTGAGATACGTTAGCTTTATTGGCGATTTCAGCAATCGATACTTTTTGAACGCCATATTCCATAAATAAGTCTAAGGCAGCAGCTAAGATGTTTTTTTTCTTCTGTTCTTTCCGTCGTTGAAAACCGTCCATGTCGTTCACCTCCTACTTAGTGTAATTAAAATTATGAAATAAAACAAATAAATAAGTTCAAAAGATCTTGTAGGAAATTTACTTTTTGTATATTATGAACTATATAGATAAAAATATTTCAAAAATAAGTATCATAGATCAGCAAAACTCGGGGAGGTTTTTTAGATGACGGTCTTGCAAGTAAGGAATGTAACAAAAAAATTCGGTCATTTTACAGCGTTAAATGGAGTGAACCTAGAAGTAAACCAAGGGGAAGTATATGGATTTATTGGACCAAACGGGGCTGGGAAATCCACAACAATTCGTGTTTTATTAGGCATGTTAAAGGCAACAGAAGGTCATGCGATGATCTTTGGAAAAGACGTGTGGAAGGATGCTGTGGATATTCATAAGCGCCTTGCGTATGTTCCTGGGGACGTGAATCTATGGCCAAACTTAACGGGTGGAGAAGTCATTGATTTATTTATGAAGCTTCGTGGTGTCCAAAATAAACAGCGTCGAGATGACTATATTGAGCGATTTAACTTAGATCCAACGAAAAAGTGTCGTACGTATTCAAAGGGAAACCGTCAAAAAGTAGCTTTAGTCTCTGCTTTTGCAACGGATGCGGATCTCTATATATTAGATGAACCAACATCGGGACTTGATCCCCTCATGGAAAAGGTGTTCCAAGAATGTATCGTCGAAGCAAAAAATAAAGGCGGCAGTGTGTTGTTATCTAGTCACATTCTTTCTGAAGTGGAACGCTTATGTGACCGTGTTGGGATTATTAAAGAAGGGCAGGTCATTGAAACAGGAACGCTTCAAGAACTGCGACATTTAACGCGTACGAGTATGCTCATCGAATCGAAGCGACCAATGATCGGATTGCGTGAGCTTTCAGGTGTGTACGATGTTAGAGAAGATGATCGAGGCGTGGCGTTTCAAGTAGATGCAGAGAAGCTAGATGAGGTGATGACATTTGTCAGTGAATTTGGCTTGATGAGAATCGAAAGTACACCACCGACATTAGAGGACTTATTTATGCGTCATTACGAGCGGGCAGAAACGCCTTCTGACGGGCGCGGGGGTGACTCGTAATGTGGAAGCCGCTATTCAGTCAAACAGGGAGCATGATCCGCTTCATTCTTCGACGAGATCGAATCCGTCTGTCGATATGGATCGTCTCTCTCTTCAGTTTAACGATCGCTACCGCAGCTTCATTTATTAACCTTTATCAAAATGAACTCGAACGCCAAGCAATCGCTGAGACGATGCGTAACCCGGCGATGATTGCGATGATCGGTCAAGGCTACGGTCTAGACAACTATACAGAGGGCGCGATGATGGCCCATCAGATGCTACTATTTACAGCGATCGCCGTGGCGATTATGAGTATTCTTCTTGTCGTACGTCATACACGGGCTGATGAAGAAGAAGGAAGAATAGAACTTCTTCGTTCCCTCCCTGTAGGTAAACTCTCCAATCTAAGCTCCACGTTGGTCACACTTTTTTCAGTGAACATCCTACTTGCTCTATTCATAGGCTTCGGATTAGCTAGTTTACAAATAGAGAGTATGGATCTACAGAGTTCGCTTTTATACGGATCTGCACTAGGGGCAACAGGGATGTTTTTCGCAGCAGTCACCGCCTTATTTGCTCAGCTGTCAGAGAACTCTAGAGGGGCCATTGGCTATTCACTGGCCTTTCTCGGCATCGCTTATTTGATTCGTGCGGTAGGAGATGTCAGTAATGAAGCTCTTTCGTGGATATCGCCACTCGGTTGGATCCTTGGTACACAAGTATATGTCAATAATTACTGGTGGCCTATCTTACTGACGATCGGTGCCGCGCTCGTTGTCAGCGCTCTTGCATTTTATTTGCAAAGCATACGAGATATGGAGTCTGGATTCATTGCATCAAAGCCCGGTAGAAGATACGCATCGAAGTTATTGCTATCTCCAATGGGTCTAGCTTTTCGACTTCAACGTACATCGATCATCGCTTGGGGTGTTGGAGTGTTCGTCATTGGTGTCTCTTACGGATCAGTATTTGGTGACTTAGAATCTTTCTTCACAAACAATGAAATGTTAAGTGAAATGCTGCCGCCAGTTGAGGGGTTGTCGTTAACCGAACAGTTTTTAACTATGTTAATGGCCGTGATGTCGATGATCTGCACCGTGCCAGCGCTTCTTTTTATGCTGAAACTAAAAGGAGAAGAGCGGAGAGAACGAACAGAGCATCTCTTTGCCCGTGCGGTATCGAGAACAAAAGTACTAGGGAGCTACCTCGTTCTTTCAGTAGGATTCGGTCTTATCATGTTGCTACTCTCTGTACTTGGCTTATTTGTCGCAGCCAGTGCTGTGATGGAAGATGCGATCGCTTTTGATATGTTGCTCAAGGCTTCTATGGTGTATTTGCCTGCCATTTGGCTAATGATCGGGATCGCTGTAGCAACGATAGGTCTACTGCCAAAGCTCACAGGACTCACATGGCTCATTTTAGGCTACTCATTTGTCGTCGTTTATCTAGGGGGTCTCATGCAGTTTCCAAGTTGGATGGCCCAGCTCTCACCATTTGGTCATATACCAGAGTATCCAGTTGAGGAGTTGGATGTTGTAGCTTTATCATTGCTCACAGTCGTAGCGATTGTCTTGATAATCATAGGATTTATCGGTTATAAGAAACGAGACCTTGAAGGATAACTGCTAGAAGTCGGCCGCGTCACTTTTGGGTCGACTTTTTGTATGTTTTGCAAAATGAAACAGTGATTGACCTAATTGAATTTGTAGGCGACGAGAACTATCAGAAGAAGTATAAAATTATTTGGAAAAGGGAAGAATAAATATTAGTTCTCTTGTAGTAGGAATAATAGGAACAAATGCAGAAGTTGTTTATGAACAGATTTGTTCTAATCTGTTCATAAACAACTTATTTTGGTTGGTAGAAAAATGTAATTAAAAATGAAATGCTTTGAAACATTCAGAATAAATGCTACTTATACAATCTGTACAATCAATGTTTACACTGGAATGGTTGGTGGTATTGTATAGAGCGACTCGATAAAGTCGTCATTTGCGAATCTTAATATATCATCCAATAAAATCGAAAAAAAGAAGGAAGGTGAAAAAAGTGAGCAAGCGAATTAAGAAGTTTGTAACAGATCAAAAAGAACAACTCATTCAACATCTTCTCCAGTTAGGGGCCTATAAATCCTCTGATGGTCGTCAATTATATGAATTGGCATTAGATGAATTGAAAATGGAGTATCAGAAACAGCAAATCAGGACGTAGGAGCTACAACCTAATTAGACATGCACCCAGTGACTCACTTTGGAATACGATAAAAAGGATTCTACGTGTTGGCGGTGGTGTCTATGAAACGTAAACATACCAGGAAATTTAGAAAAAATGTCCTTAATGAAAACGGTGAGATTAGTGAGGAAAGTAAACAAGAGCTCATGCAACGGTTAGATGAAGCTGAAGAAGATTATAATCCAGCTTTAAAGGCAGCCGAAAGTAAAATTTTTGCAGGTGTGTGGATTCAGTTTTTGGGTACCGCCTTAGAAGCACAAGGCTCGACGGAAGCGTATTTTATTGAGCTAGAAGGCAATGATCCAGAAGATTTTAGAGCAGAAAGGCAAGCGCTTTTTGGCGTCTACCTCCAATTGACAGGAAATTTTCTAGCGGCAATTGGTATTTCACAAGAATTGTCTCCTATTAGAGCGGTTCAAATAAAAGGAGCGAAACTCGGTATTATCGGTGCGTGGTTTGAGTCGTTTGGAGCGGCGATTGAAGCATTAGGTGAAACCGATCAACTACTTGAAGATCTAATAGATGAGGAAGACGAAGATCTGATTCCTCTAGTGATCCCGTAAAGAACTATTTCAAGGAGAAATGGTTCTTTTTTGATTCTAATAATTAATTGGAATTTTTTTATTATCCTCTTGCGTTTTTTCCTAATCGAAGAAACGCTCTTATTTACACAAAGGCTAGGGAAATAATGTTAAAGTAATAAGAAGGTGTAATATTATAGTCTTAGAGTGATTCAAAAAAGGAGTTGGACGTATGAGCAAACGAATCGTCTTAGCAGGAGGAACGGGATTTATAGGGACCTATTTTTCTGAGAAGTTCAACAAACAAGGGTTTGATGTGAAAGTAATTTCTAGGCAACCTGAGCATATTTCTTGGGAGGATACCCCATCGATGACCGAAGCGTTAGACGGGGCGGACCTTCTTATCAATTTAGCAGGTAAATCAGTGAACTGTCGATACAATGACGCTAATAAACAAGCGATTATGGAGTCTAGAACGAAGACTACGATCCAACTAGGGAAGGCAATTCAAGCATGTACGACCCCTCCTAAACTGTGGATCAATTCAAGTACAGCAACCATCTATCGCCACGCAGAAGATCGACCGATGACTGAAGAAGCAGGGGAGATCGGGTCAGGGTTCTCAGTTGATGTCGCGACGAGTTGGGAAGATACCTTTTTTGCATGCGACGTACCTGAAACAAGACAAGTCGCCCTACGTATTGCGATCGTATTAGGTCCAGACGGAGGCGTGATGACACCTTATAAAAATTTAGTGAAATTCGGACTAGGCGGAGTGCAAGGGTCTGGCGAGCAAATGTTTAGCTGGATACATATTGAAGACTTATATCAAATTGTTCTCTTCTTAAAAGAAAGAGACGAGCTCACAGGCGTCTTCAACTGCTCAGCACCAGATGTTGTCAGTAACAAAGTGTTGATGAGTAAAGTGAGAGCAGCGATGAAGGTACCAATCGGGTTACCTGCACCAAAATGGATGCTAGAGGTTGGTTCGATCTTCCTACGCACAGAAACCGAATTAGTATTAAAAAGTCGTTGGGTTATACCAGAGAGGCTAGAGAATGAAGGATTCACATTTAAATATCCGACATTAGACGAGTGCCTAAATAATTTGATTAGAAAATAGATTCGCTCGAAAGAGGTTATGCGAGGTGAGAAAAGTTGAAATACATTCGATTATTTCTATTTGTATTCGTTGCGCAACTATTGTATTTCATGGTGATCAACCAACAATCAACGAACGTTACGCTTGTTGATATCATAGCGGTATCAGTCATATTTATCGCGATCTGGAGGTTGTCTGACTGGATTGTGACAAAACGTCAAGTAGGATGAAAAGGATAAGGAAGGGTGCTGAGATGGGATTAGTTAGTTTCTTGATGTTATTTGGGGCAGTCGCGCTGATTGTCACGACCATTCTGAGGTATTTTCGGAACCATTAGTAGTAAGGTCGGATTACAATTTCAATTGCTTTCTTACTAGTTTAATTACATACATAGCAAGGAGGAAATCAAGATGAAAAAATCGATCATTATTTGGCTCGTGCTAGGGCTACTATTAGTTGGATGTAACGAAGTAGCTACGATCTCACTTGAGGATATGGAAAAAGTTGAGATGGAGCTTATCAACGCCGAGGAAGAAGAGGATGGCATACACTATCAAATTCAACTAACGAACGACAGTGATCATGTCATAGAGTATTATAATATGTACGTAGGCTATTCAATTAAGCTCGAAGATGGAAGAAAAGAAAGTCCGTATAAGATCGAAGTAACGCCAAACGAATTGAGCATACAACCAGGCGAAGAAGTTCTTCTGACCGTATTTGCACCTTATGAGGGACTCGCTGGAGAAGACACGCTAGACTTTAACCAACTTGAAGTGAAGTTGGTCGGATACTTTAACGAAGTCAGCGGGGAAACTATGTTTAGTATGGGAAGAAGTTTTCTGTTAAATGAATAGGATTATTAGAGTTAAATCAACAAGGTCAAGCGTCTCGTTTACCATTTCGATCTAATGGGAACTGTATAAGAACAGGATTGTAAAAGGAGATGAGCTAGGTGGCTGCGAGAATTTACTTATTTTCTTATCATTCAGATGTACAGGATAAGGAACTGAATTGCATAAACGAGAGACTTTCAAAGTTATATGACATTAAACAAGTACATCCTACCGTTCAATTAATAAAGACCGATGATGACATCAGTATTTTAGACAAGTACTTAGCTGCTTGTTTCAACGAAAAAGGAAGTTATTTCTTGGTGAATATTACCGATCAACCGAACCGCTTTAAAAATACCGATTCAGCTGACATTACATATTGGATGGATAATATTTAGTCAGTGTGTAAAGAAGAACGATACAAACTAGTAAATAAAATAAAGTTGCTCAGTGATTGAAGTAAGAAACATAAGAAATAACCTATAGAACAGAAGCCTAATCGTTTAATGATTTAGGCTTTTTTACTCTTTTGTTTAATCAATTATTATCTTTTCAAAGTGAACGAGTGGAACCAATAAAGGATTAGCGCTTTTTTTGTTGAAGTTATTTATCTTTAAAACACTTATTACGACACTGAAAATGAATATATTCTTCAACATAAAAGGGAGGATTGAAATTGAAAAAAAGAATGGGGAAATCGCTTCATGTAACCTATGTCATTTTGTTTATGATATCTATTAGCTTCGCATTGCATTATTCACCCCATACAAGCCATGCATGCTCTTGTGTTGAGTCAGGTCCCGTTCAAGAAGAGTTGGAGCGTAGTTCAGCCGTTTTTTCTGGGGAAGTTATCGAGATTGTAGATAAAAATAAAAATAACTCAATGCAATCTTCTGCTGATGCGATTGCTGTTCTATTTGAAGTAGAAGAATCATGGAAGGGAGTAAATCAAACAGAGGTGGTCATTTATACAGAAAGAAGTTCAGCTAGTTGTGGTTTCGAATTTACTTTAAATAATAATTATTTAGTTTATGCGAATGAAATGGGTGGAGATCTTAAAGTGAGCTTGTGTTCAAGAACTGCGCTTTTGTCGAGCGCTACTGAGGATCTTGAGGAATTAGGAGAAAGCGAAAGACCAACTGAACAAACTTCGATTGACTTAACGACTGGAAGCTCAACTAATTATTATATTTATGTTGCTTTATTAGTTGTTGGATTATTATTTGGTGTTGTATATGTGATACGACGTACTAAGGATAATGTGCGATAGTCTTTGGAGATGTGAGCCATACCTGTGCATACTAGTATAGAATAACATAGAAACACCCCCACCGATTCTGATCAATCGATGGGGGTGTTTCTATGATTATTACTCGCCTTTTTTTAGTGCGAGTAAGACTTGTGAGATGATCGCGAGTATCGGCAATTCAAGTAAGGGGCCGACCACTAAGGTCAAGGCGATCAACGGTTGTTCAGGGAATGCGGTCATCGCAATGGCCAATGCAATCGGTGAATTTCGCGCTAAAGTCGTCAAACTGAGACTAGTCCTCATCTCATACGGGAACTTCAAAACATGTCCAACTTTTTGAGAAATAATTAAGTTGATGACGAAAAATAAAAAGAGAGGAATCATTAGCAGCCATAGTAAATCTAAGTTATCGAGCAATAATTGCCCTTGCGAAGCAAACATCGCGACGATCGCAAGGCTTAAGAATATAATTGGTAATATGCTCAGGGATGAAAGGATCTGTTCCTGTATTTGTGTCATCTTCTTTAAGAGTGCTTTAGTTATGACGGCTAAAGCTAAAGGCAACAATAAAACAAGTAGAATGCTCTCAGCCAAAAATGAAAGCTCAACCACTCCTGTCGTTCCCCCGAATATAAGGAGATAAAGTGGCAGTAACAGGACTTGTAAGAGCAAGTTTAAAGGTAAAATAGATGCTGATAGTGCCACATTACCTCTAGCGATCCCGGTGAAAATTAAGTACCAATCTGTACAAGGTGTGACCATTAGCATAATAAAACCTATGTATAAAGCAGGATGATCTCCTAAAAAGAGTAACGCCAATCCCCAGGCTAAGATAGGTGTCCACACAAAATTCATAGAGACAGAAGCTAATGTAAACTTCATGTTTTTAAAAGAAGTTTTGATTTCTTCTAGAGGGATTTGTAAAAAGGTTATATATAACATGGCGATTAATAACGGCACAATCAATCTTTCTGCATTCGCATGGATCGCATCGATCTGCCCTAGCGCAATGCCAATAATGACAGCTAATAAGACGATAAACGTATAAAACTTCTCAAGCATATTCAACGGGCATTCCCACCTACTAGAGCATTTTGTTTACAATAATTCTACCACAGTCTATAGAGGGACAATCAATTGTTCAAGGAGAATAATATGCCCAGAATGATAACTAGCGTGGTAGAGTTAGAAGGTCATTAGGAGATAATAAGAAGTGACCGTACATAATCAAGCAGGGGTGATGAATTGATGTCAACTAAAATTAAGATTGATAAACCGAGACTCTCGGCTACCTTAACGGATAAACATTTTCACGATCTTTATGAGGAGAATGAGCCGTACTTAAGTCATGGTATCATCAGTGACTGTACAATTGATCGTGATATGATTGACAAAATTGAGATTTCGAATGTCTTATTTAGGAAAGTAGTGTTCCATGATGTGTCGTTTAAAGGAATCGAGTTAACCGATGTCATCTTTGACCATTGTGACCTGTCTAATGCTGATTTGATGAGTGGGGTGCTTCATCGAGTCGAGTTTAGACAATCTAAGATGCTAGGCGTGAATCTCTCAGAAGCCACATTAAGAAATGTCATTTTTAAAGAATGTCAAGTGAATTTCAGTTCATTCGGTTATGCTGATTTAAAACAAGTGAAATTTGATACATGCTCATTGTTGAATGCAGATCTTTATGAGTGTAAGCTTCAAAAAACGGCAATTGATTTTTGTCAGATCAATAATATGAACGTTGCCAACACGTCATTAAAAGGGATCGACTTAAGTACGTCTTCATTCGAGAGAATCACCGTATCAGTAGAAGATCTAAGCGGATGCACGGTCTCCCCTGAGCAAGCAATTGGATTTGCTAGTATGTTGGGGTTAATTATTAAAGATTAGGTGAAGTGTATTTTTGATTCCATATAGAAGGGGCTAGAACGAAATTGTTTTAACTAGCAAGAATCCGAACTAACAATAGGCTGTGGTTATAAGCCGCTCCTGAAATAAACTCCGTTAAGTTTGAACATTGTTCGGATTCTCAGTTTACACTTTTTTCGTCCCAGCCTCTTTCTAACTACCATAACTTTACGTCAGCTGCTGTTCGGCGAATTCACAGTACAAGTCGTGAGAGCGAACGAGTTCTTGATGCGTTCCGACTCCAGTAATTTTGCCTTTTTCAATAAAGATGATTTTGTCCGCGTGGACGATTGTTGATAGTCTGTGAGCAATGACGAACGTCGTACGCCCTTCCATTAAACGTGTCAGAGCTTGTTGGACAATGCCTTCAGACTGGCTATCTAAGCTTGCTGTCGCTTCATCCATCATCAGAATTTTAGGATCTCGTAAGAACGCACGGGCAATGGCAATTCGTTGCCTTTGACCACCGGACAGTTTCACACCACGTTCGCCCACTTCGGTTTCTAATCCTTCTGGAAACTCCTTAATGAATTGGTCAGCGTAAGCCATCTTCGCAACTTCCCATAGTCGTTCATCGGAAATCTCTTCAGCCTTATCTAATCCATAGCATAAATTCTCCCGCAAAGTCCCGGCCATCATCGGGCTGTCTTGTGAGACGTAACCAATTTGACGTCTCCATGAGCTCATCGATAAATCCATGATTGGGGTATCTCCAATGAGAATGTCGCCTGATGTTGGCTCATAGAAACGTTCAAGCAATGCAAACATCGTCGTCTTCCCGCCACCACTTGGTCCAGCGAAAGCGACCATTTGTCCAGGCGTCACATCAAAGGTCACCCCATTTAAGATCGGTTCATCTACGTTATAGGCAAAATGTAGATCACGGACATGGATCGGCTTATTTGTAATGTCTAGGTCGATCCCATCTTGGCCTTCTTCTAATGGGAGCTCAAGAATGTCAATGATTCGTTCCGTTGCGCCTTTTGCTTTTTGAAGTTGCGTGAAGAACATCGTGAAAGAAGTAATTGGAAAGATAATCTGGAATAAATAAAGTAAGAACGCTACAAGTGATCCGGTTGTCATCGAACCTTCAGCGACACGAATCCCACCGTATCCTATAATCATCACAACAACGACCATAATGACGAGGTAAATCAGCGGACCGACCATTGCAAATATTCGTGCTTCTTTTAATCCGAAAGTAAATAAAGTATGAATGCCTGACTTTCCTTTTGCTTCTTCCGCTAACTCAGCGTTAGATGCCTTCATTAAGCGAATTTCACTTAATGTTTGTTGGATATTTCCTGTAAAACTAGCGGTTTCATCTTGAAGGCCGCGTGAGATCTTACTCATTTGTCTACCGAGTGGGATGAGGATGAGTGTAGTGAGTGGAACAGAGATGAACATCAGTAACGTCATTTTCCAATCCATAATAAACAAGATAATGACAGCCCCGATAATCGTAATAATCCCTGTAATAAAGTTAGGGAAATGTTGCGAGATGAGGTCTTTGACGATGCCTGTGTCATTGACGACGCGACTGACTGATTTTCCGCTTGTTTGTTTATCATAATAAGTAACGGGAAGTCTCGTCATTTTACGCCACATTTTTTCTCTTAAGTTTGCGACGATTTTTTGGCCAACATAGGCTAGTAAATACATCGACACGCCATCAATAAGCGCTTGGACAACAAAGACGACACCAATGAGTACTATCAGCATGACACTTAATGAATCAACGGAGAACCCGTCGACCATCTCTCGTGTTAAAAGAGGAATCGTCAAACCGACAAGTGTCGTAATCAAGCTACCGATTAATCCGAATGATAGAGCACGTTTAGGAATATTCGAAGATAAGATCAGTGAGAAAAATGGTTTCAGGCTTGTTTTTTGTTCTTGTTCCATATTGTGGTCTCCTTCACAAACAGTAAATTGAAATAAATTACATGTAGAATCACTCATACTAATATACCTTAAGAGGTCACTCATGTTAAACTATACACATACAAATATTTTGGAGGTTGAGAAATGGGAAAACGCTTGTTGCTATTACTTGTCACAAATATTCTTGTGATGACGACGATTATCATTGTATGGTCGCTCATTACAACATTTACAGATATTAATGGGTCATTCCAGACGGGTGGTCCGGGACTAGGAATAGATTTCCTTGCCCTTGGTGTCTTTAGTTTACTTGTTGGTTTCATAGGTTCATTCATGTCTCTTGCGATGTCTCGTTGGGTAGCGAAGATGATGATGAAAGTGAAAGTCCTTGATCCAAATGGTCAATTAACTAGAGAAGAGCGTATGGTCGTTGAGAAGGTTCATCGTCTGACGCGAGCTGCTGGCTTAACACATATGCCTGAAGTTGGAATTTATCAATCAGCAGAAGTGAATGCTTTTGCGACAGGTCCATCAAAGAAACGCTCGCTAGTTGCAGTGTCTCAAGGCTTATTAAATACGATGGATGATGACGCAGTTGAAGGTGTTATTGCCCATGAGGTCGCTCACGTAGCGAATGGCGATATGGTTACGATGACTTTATTACAAGGTGTTGTGAATACCTTTGTTGTCTTCTTCTCACGTATTGCGGCAATCATCGTTTCACGCTTTGTTCGTCAAGAAATGCAATGGATTGTGCAATTTGCAGCGATTATTATTTTCCAAATTCTCTTCTCGATTCTTGGAAGCATGGTCGTCAGTGCGTACTCTAGACATCGTGAATTCCACGCTGACCGTGGTGGCGCTGATCTAGCTGGTCGAGACAAAATGGCCCATGCCCTGCGTTCATTGAAGTCGTATGTAGATCGTGCGAAAGTACAGGATCATACAAATGACTCAGCGATCCAAACGATGAAGATTAACGGAAAAGGCGGAGTGATGAAATTATTTTCTTCTCACCCTGACTTAGATGAGCGTATTGCACGTTTAGAACAACGTTAATGACGGAAGGTTGAAGTGTTTATCGCTTCAGCCTTTTTTTGTGTGTGGAGATCTATAAAAAACATAAGGTCTGTGCTAAGATTATCTTGTTTATACATATTCTTAGAGGGGTGGATCAACATCTCAACTAGTTTGAAGACACTTTTATCTGTTATTTTTGCAGCACTTATTATTACGATAACAATTATTTTAAGCTTGGCGATTGGTCAACGGTCAAGTGAAGAAGTACGAAATGAGATTGGTAGTTCTCTATTAGAAATCTCTTTTATTATGGCGGATAAGCTAGATCACTATATGTGGTCGCGCTACGGAGAAGTGAAGATTCTTAGTGAGCTACAAGAAGTTAGAGAACCTGAGAATATCGATGATACGAGGAATATTCTTAATCGATTAAAAGAAACATTCCCTGCATTTTCATGGATCGGCTTGACCGACCACGAGGGAAATGTGGTCGCTTCAACAAACAGCATCCTTGAAGGAGCCGATATTTCGGCACGTCCCGTTTTTCTCGAAGCCCAAGAGGAGATATTTATCGGAGACGTTCATGAGGCCGTATTACTCGCAGATTTGCTGCCGAATCCATCCGGAGAAGAGATGAAATTCGTTGATATTAGTACACCAATCTATAATGATGAAAATGAATGGACGGGTGTGTTAGCGGCTCATTTAAGCTGGGAGTGGGCAGAAGAAATTGAAGAAGTCATAATGAAACCCTTACAAAATCGTAACCAAATTGAGCTGTTTATTATCAGTAGTATAGATGATACGGTTTTACTCGGACCGAAAGAAGATTTGGGTACAGCTTTAAATCTATCAAGTATTGAACGAGCACGAGCGGGTAAAAACAATTGGGTATTAGAACGCTGGCCTGATGGTGAGGAGTATTTGACAGGCTATGTGCAAGCTAGTGGCTACAATGATTATCCAGGACTCGACTGGACGATCCTTGTGAGGCAGCCAATTGATGTAGCGTACGCACCGATTAAAGAGCTACAACAGTTTATCTATATTCTCGGCATTACCCTCGCCTTGATCTTAGCCGGTATTGGGTGGTTTGTCGCTGGGAAAATTACGAACCCATTAAAGAAGATAACCGTCGCTGCAGATAGACTGAGGCTCGGGGAAAAGGTGGAAATTCCTAGGCATAAGGGAATCAAAGAGATTGAAGTGTTATCATCTTCGTTAAGTAAACTCATTGATAATCTCACACAATCTGAATCGGCGTTAACGAAGATGGAGGGAGTCGCTCGTCAAGATCATTTAACCGGACTTCCGAATCGAATTGCCTTGGATTTTTATTTGGAAAAGACGATAAAAGACTCTGATTCGATTACAGTGCTGTATATGGATCTCGATGGGTTTAAGAAAGTGAACGATACATTAGGACACCCAGCTGGAGATGAGCTCCTTGTGGAAATTGCCGCACGGCTGAAGCAAACGATCCCTCAAAGTGAATTTGTCGCAAGAATGGGTGGCGATGAGTTCGTGATTATTTTGAAACCCGAATATGGATCGATCGAACAAGCCACGCAAATTGGAGAACGTGTGATTCAGGCAATCAATGAGCCATTTTTCATTAACGACGAAAAAGCTACTGTTGGGTGCAGCATTGGTGGTTGTGTCTGGACGATGGAATGTGACGAGATTAACGAAGCAATCCGCCTAGCCGATGAAGCGCTCTACAACGTGAAACGTACGGGGAAGAATCGGATATTGTTTAGTGAATGAGCAAGTTAGTCTTACTATCATAAAAAGTCGAATTCGGCATGAATGGGGGATCAGATTGATAAAACAACTGAAAATCACTGATCAAAAAGTTGCGAGAGAAGTCTTACACGTTCAAACACCTGCATACAAAGAAGAAGCAAGAATTATTGAATATCTGGACATTCCTCCATTAAATGATACGGTGAGTGATTTGCAGCAATCTGATGAGACATATTATGGTTATTACATCAAAGAAAAACTATGTGGCGTGATTTCAATCAAGATCACGAATGATATTCTAAATATTCACCGTCTGGTCGTACATCCTGAACACTTTAGAAAAGGTATTTCGAAACAATTACTTCATCACATAGAAGAGGATAGAGAAGGAATTCAAGAGATTAACGTTTCAACAGGAAAAAAGAACATACCTGCGATTAAGTTGTATGAACAAAGTGGATTTAAGTATGTCGGAGAAGAACATGTGAATGAGAGATTATCACTTGCTTTATTTGCGAAAAAAGCACAAAACTAGCCTGTGGAACTATAGAAAAAATTAAATACTTGATGAATATGGTGTTGCGAGAAGTGGTAGGGAACTTTATCATTTCACTAGTAACGTTTGGTATCTCCGCTGTCATCAGCATCTTCATGATTATGTTCCGTTCAGATAAAAGAGGGATACACGACCTCATTGCAGGTACGTATGTGAAGCATACATAATTTGTATGCTTCAATATGAACGCATATTAAATGAGAACTGTTTTTGCCATTATTTAAATAAACCAATCACAATAATAATCATTCCATTTACTACGAATGATGTCGTATAAATGACAGTGATCAGTCCCGTCGCAAAGCCACCCTCATCAAACTGTCCCACAGTAAATAATGTCACGGCAAACACGACCGGAGCAAGCAAGAAGACAATGACGCCAGCTAGAATTCGTTTTTTCTTATTGTCACCAGTTACTTTAACAACCATGACGTTGATGAAGATAAGGACGATCATAAGGATCGAAAGAAAAAGTAAGGCCGCCATCTTTACACCACTTTCTAAATGTTATTCTAAATAAAGTATTGAACCATGAGATACTTTAAGTTTTATGCATATTTCACTACCTTCAACCATAAAAGATAATAATATAGTTTATCCCTCAATGATTTTAACATATCTGATTATGGAGTAGGTTTTGAAGCATGTATTCACAGACTAGCGTTCATAGTCCCTAATATCAAACCAAAAAAGTATACTCGAACCCATGTAGTACAAAAGAAGAATAAATACAACATCATAGAGCGAAAAAGCCATTTCCCTTTGGAGTATAAATGTACCTATAGCATAAAAATATAAAATGATAACTGGGATCACTATAAATTGAGATAAGAATTTTCGATGTAACGATGTTTTATCTTTCGTTTTCATCTAGAGCCTCCTGAGTTTTACAATTAAATTCCATTAATAATTATCTTAACATAAGAACGAGTGCATAAATAAAAAAATAATCAACCTTGTCTGCTGCTGCCGCTTCTGGTGGCAGCTTTCATTGTTTTTAGAGGCCATTGATATTGATTGTATTTTTCACTTATGTAAATTGAACCGGGTGAATGAATCGTGAATATAGATGACATGTGGGAGTGTTGTGACATATGTACGAGATATGGAAAGCGCATCGACAGTTAATCTTAGCCCTCATTAGTGGGGGGATCGTGGCAGTGGCATGGGGATTTGATGCTTATGGCAGCAAAGAAATCGCTGTTGTACTTTTTATAGGAGCTTATTTTATTGGTGGCTATTACAAAGCAAAAGAAGGATTAGAAGAATTCAAAGAAGAGAAGAAATTGTCGGTTGAAGTGTTAATGATTTTGGCTGCATTAGGTGCGGGGATGATTGGATACTGGATGGAAGGTGCGATCTTAATCTTTATTTTTGCATTAAGTGGCGCGCTTGAGACGTATACGATGAACAAAAGCGAGCAAGAAATATCGAAGCTGATGGAGTTACAGCCAGAGGAAGCGACGGTCATTCGAGAAGGAAGAGAGTCTGTGATTCCACTTTCAGAAGTAATGATTGGAGATCATGTGCGCGTTAGAGCTGGCGAGCGTATTCCAGCCGATGGTGTAATTATTCACGGAGAGACAACAGTGGATGAATCGGCGATTACAGGGGAGTCGATTCCAATTGAAAAGAGCATCAATCAGAACGTATTAAGTGGAACGGTGAATAGTACGAGTACGATCACAATGAAAGTGACCAAAAATAATGAAGAAACCTTGTTCAATAAAATTATTGAAATGGTTCAATCAGCCAAAGAAGAAAAATCTCCCTCTCAACAAACGATTGAGCGATTTGAGGGGCCATATGTAAAGACGGTGTTAGTCGTCGTCGCGATGCTGATGATTATTCCGCAGTATTTACTCGGATGGAGCTTTGAAGAGTCGTTTTATCGGGCAATGGTTTTACTCGTTGTCGCCTCACCATGTGCTTTAGTTGCCTCAGTGATGCCAGCGACATTAGCAGCAATCTCAAATGGAGCAAGGCAGGGCATTTTGTTCAAAGGTGGTGTTCATCTTGAGCAACTTGGTACCGTTCAAGCGGTCGGATTTGATAAGACAGGAACGATTACAAGCGGGACACCAATTGTAACAAGCGTTGTGTTCGGCCAAGTGGAAGATATAGCTACGTTCTTAGCTACAGTAGCAGCGATTGAAAAGCACTCCCAACATCCATTGGCCAATGCGATCACCTCCTATTGTGAGGAACAAGCGTCCGTAAAGAGAATAGATGTTGAAAAGGTACACACTCATAGCGGGTGGGGGATGAGTGCAAAGGTCAAGGAGCAAGATTGGAAGGTCGGAAAACGCGGATTTTTCCCTGAGGAGATTGTGCAAGCTTTTGAGTATGATAAAGAACTAGACATGTTAGCGAAAGGGAAGACGGTTGTATATGTCGGCAACGAAGCGGAGGTCCTAGCGGTGTTTTTCTTAGAAGACACCATTCGTAAGGTCGCACACGAGGCGATGGCTGAGCTCAAGCGTTTAGGCGTTCAAATATGGATGCTTACAGGAGATAATGAGTACACCGCACAGTCGATTTCCAAGACGATCAACATCGATGGCTATGTCGCTAACTGCTTGCCGGAGGGAAAAGCGAGAGAAGTGAAAAAGCTGCGGGAAGAATTCGGCCAAGTAGCGATGGTTGGAGATGGAATCAATGACGCACCAGCTCTCGCAACATCTACTGTAGGCATAGCGATGGGGGCGGGGACAGATGCGGCGATTGAAACAGCGGATGTGGTCTTAATAAAAAACAATCTAGCCAAGATCCCGAAAGCGATTTCTCTCTCAAAAAAGATGAATCGTATCATCAAGCAAAACATCATCTTTTCGATCATCGTGATTATTTTCTTGATCGTAGGAAATTTTATGCAACAAGTCTCGTTACCACTAGGTGTGATTGGTCATGAGGGGAGTACCATTCTAGTCATCTTAAATGGGTTGCGGTTGTTGAGAGGGTGAATAAGAAAAGAAGCGAACCACGTCACTTGGGTTCGCTTCTTCATCTTGAAATAATATTAGTTTAAAGTTGCTCAAGCGATTGATACAGTCAAGAGTAAGATTGGTTAGTATAATTTAATTGAACCGTATTTACATTGCAAGTATAATGTTATAGACGATATAGACAATAAAAAAGTGACGAAGAGAATTCATAGATTGGTAAAATACGCCATCAGACATAAGTGATAAATAATGTTGCACTAAACAAACAAACAAACAAACGAAATACGTTGCACAACTAAAAGTAATTGTACTAAAGGGAGCCGATTCGAGTCATGAGCCTTTATAAATTTTTTAAAGAAAACACTTGGAATCTAACAGAACAGTGGTATGACGAATTAGATAAAACACAAGAAGGGGTGTATAGTTCTACTGTTGAAGTGATAATTCAGCGGTTAAAAGATCAAAATCATCAATTCCACGTGAACTTTGCTGAACTTTTTAATGATGAGGAAACAGATGCAATGGCCAGGTTTAATAGCTGGTTAGATGAGATTGCGCAAGATCAATCACATTTAGATAGTCGCTTGGATCAGATTATTGGAGAATTTATGAATGTCCAAGAGTTATATTATCAATTGATTCAGCAGTACGTTGCATACAACAATCATGAAGCTACACATACTCAAGTCTATGCTTGGAACCGAGTCATCACATCTTCATTTAAAACGATTATCCAAGAATTTAGCAAAAGGCATATGGAAGAATCTGAACGTCTCTTGAAGTCTCAGCAAGAAATGATTACAGAATTAAGTTCACCAATCATTCGAATTAATCAACATATTGCAATCCTGCCATTGATTGGGGACATTGATACCTACCGAGCTCGCGTGATTTTTGATCAAGCGCTTAATGAGTGTAATACTCTTGGAGTCGAACACCTAGTCATTGATTTATCCGGTGTCCCAATTATTGACACGATGGTCGCTAATCAAATTTTCCAAGTCGTCAGTGGACTTGAACTAATCGGTACAAATGTTGGATTATCAGGTATTCGTCCAGAGATTGCACAAACTGCCATCCAGTTAGGTATAAACTTTAAACACTTAAAAACCTACTCTTCATTAGCGCAAGCCCTTTCTAAAATTATGGGCTCTAAACAATCAATGTAAGGGGGAAGAGCTTTGTTTCTTCAAGGAGATTAATAACCTAACAAGAACCAACACGAGCAGATACGCTTGTTGGTTCTTTTTGTGTTTCACTCAAGGAATCGCAGATAGATGTGAGGAGAAGACAAAATATCTGTTGCTTATATTTGGAATATACTAGATAATATTTCTAGTAATTTGAAATTTTAGTAGATAGGGGCTTGTATGATGAAAAAGAAGAGTAAGATCATTGTTGGGGTTTGTGCATTTGGTGTGTTGCTAGCTGGAGGGATTGGTGCAGGCTTTTATTTTTCAGGAGATCGTCAGGTCAGTGCAATGTTAGAAGAGCCATGGGTCGAGCAAGTATCAAACATGTCTTTCTATGAAGACTTTGCCGCTTCTGCTTTTTCAGGAAAAATTGAACCAGAAAAACATGAAAAAGTTTACTATGAACCTGAAAAAGGGACGATTAAGGAAGTATTTGTAGAAGAAGGCGATCTGATAGAAGAAGGAATGGAGCTTTTTGTCTATGAGCCCCTTGATGATTCTTCATTAGAACTCGAACAATTAAAGCTGCAGCTAGATATGTCGTACCTGCAAATTAACCAAATAGATAAAAAGAAGAAGAAATTAGATCAGAGTTTGAAAACGGCAGTAGATAAAGAGGAGAAGGAATTAATTCAAGAAGAAATCGATCAAATTCAATTTGACTTACGGATGGCGAATCTTGAGGCTGGTCAACTACAAAAGCAACTAGCTAATCTTGATAAAGAAGCCGAATCAACGGTTGTTCTTAGTAAGAGTAATGGAATTGTCCAGTCCATCAACCAAGATGTTATTGATGGGGCAAGTCTAGAACAGTCACCGGGTGCATTTATTCAAATTGTTTCAACGGGGTCTTATTTGATAAAAAGTCAGATTAATGAATTTTTACTAGATTCAATTGAAGTTGGTCAAAATATGAAGATTACAAAAAAAACAGGCGGGGAGGAACAGTGGACGGGTGAAGTTATCGATATTGGGAAACTACCTATTGGTGATGACCAAAATGATCAGATGATGGATTATTATTCTGAGTCCAATCCGCAATCGTCGAATTATCCTTTTACGATTTTATTATCAGAACATGAGGGGTTAGAGATTGGTTTTCATGTCAATATCGAACCGATCACTGAATCCGATGGCAATACCTCAGACGTAGTTCGCATCATGCAAGATTTTGTGGTCGTGGAAAACGGAGAGTCGTATGTCTGGCGAGTCGATGAAAATGAAGAAGCGACAAAGCAAATCGTTGAAACAGGAGCAGAGTTTGAAGAAGATTATTCGATTGAAATTGTGAGTGGCGTTTCTTTAGAGGATTATCTCGTTTATCCAGATCCATCTGTAACAGAGGGAAAGAAGGTTACGATCTACCATGATTCATTTGAATAACATCAATAAAGCTTACAAGCTTGGAAAAGAAGAAATACCTATTCTAAATAACATTACAATTACGATTGAATCAGGGGAGTTTCTAGCGATTATGGGCCCTTCAGGATCGGGGAAATCGACGCTAATGAATATATTAGGTTGCTTAGATAAACCGACATCAGGCACGTATCAGCTAGATGATATGGATATGCTAGCTAGAAAAGAAGGACTTGTCGCTGATATTCGAAATAAGCAAATTGGATTTGTGTTTCAGACATTCCATCTCTTGCCGCGACTGACAGCTCTACAAAATGTCGAGCTACCGTTAATCTACGGGAAAATAAAAAAGAAAGAACGCCGCCAAAGAGCATTAGAAGCGCTTGAAAAAGTAGGTCTAGGAGATCGAGTGTCCTTCTTACCAACTAGACTCTCAGGTGGTCAGAAGCAACGAGTGGCAATTGCAAGAGCACTAGTAAATCAGCCCAAATTCATTTTAGCTGATGAGCCAACGGGAGCTCTTGATTCAAAGTCCAGTGCTCAAATCTTATCCTTGTTTAAGGAATTAAATGAGGAAGGTGTTACCGTAATTATGATTACACATGATCGAGAAGTAGCAGAAAAAGCTGATCGGATTGTGTATATTCGCGATGGGAAATTGCAGTTGAATGAAAGGGGTGAGGTTCCAAGTGCTTGAAAACATTCGAATCTCCTTTCAATCAATTTTTGCCCATAAGCTAAGGTCAACTTTAACAATGCTTGGGGTCATCATCGGGATTGCTGCGATCATTGCCATTGTCTCGATGATTGAAGGTCAAAGTGAAGCATTGAAAAGCAATTTAGTTGGAATGGGTAACAATACGATTAATGTTGTTTATGAAGATATGAGCATGATGGGGGAAGGGTACTACAACACCTCCTCTTATCTATCAGCTCCCCCTGTCAAAGCAGACACAATTGAACAGATCCGTAGTTTTGAAATTATCTCAGGGATCTCGTTGTACCACGAATCGTGGAATGCTCCGGCCTATCATTTAGCAAACCTTTCCTATCCGCAATCGTACGGAGTTGATTCTGCATACTTTGAATTATTTCCTGTGACGATGATAGAAGGTCGACTTCTTTCGCAAGAAGAGCTAGTAGGTGTCTCACAAGTAGTGATGATCAACGAAGATGTACAATCGGAATTATTCCCAGATACAAGTCCGATCGGCCAGTTTATAGAAGTAAAGGGGATTCCGTTCCGAGTCGTTGGCACATTTACCGATAAGCAAGAAGGTAGCTTCTTCTACGGAGATTGGTCTGAACCGAAAATGTATTTTCCGATTGGTGTATGGCCATTGATTGAGGGATTTGATGCACCAACGCAAATCGCTGTTCAAGCAAGCTCTTCAGAACATATTCAAGAAGCAGGTATGGTCGCAGCCGACTTACTAAACAGTGACCTGTCTCCATTCGAGATGGAAAGCGCAATGTATAATGTGATGGACCTACAAGCAATTGCTGAAGAAATTGCTGCGTACAACATGACATTTGCACTGTTGCTTGGAGGGATTGCGAGTATTTCCTTACTTGTGGGGGGGATTGGCGTAATGAATATCATGCTTGTTTCTGTTACTGAGAGAACGAGAGAAATCGGGATTAAAAAAGCTCTCGGTGCCAAACGACATATCATCCTTATGCAGTTCTTAACGGAAGCCATCGTGTTAACAAGTATGGGCGGAGTGCTAGGAATTGCTGGAGGTATAGGCATTGCTAAAGTTATCTCTGTTGTCATCGGTATGCCATTTATGATCTCTATTCCGGCTATCATAGGCTCATTAGTCTTTTCTATGATCGTAGGAATTGTATTTGGAATATTACCTTCATTAAAAGCATCCAACCTTCAACCTGTTGATGCGTTAAGGTATGAATAACTGTTATAGACGAATGGACTTGCACTCCTACTTTAATTGTAGGAGTGTTTTTTTAGATCGATGGGAGGACGTTACTCATTACCATGGTGATGAGCTATATTGAGGTCTGTTTTATTTTTCATTATTTGAGATGGTATAATTAATTACATAAATTAAAGAAGGAAGATGATCCTTGTGAAAACGGAAAAAGAGAAAATGCTAGCAGGGGAAATGTACAATCCAGCTGATCCAGTTTTGTTGAAAGAACGTGAGGAAGCAAGGCGGAAAGTTAGGGTATATAATGAAACAGCAGAAACTGAAGGGCAAAGACGGAGTGGCATCTTAAAGGAATTATTAGGTTCTACAGGAGAAAACGTATATATGGAGCCGAATATTCGTTTTGATTATGGATATAACACGCACGTAGGAGAAAACTTTTTTGCCAATTTCGATTGCACGATCTTAGATGTATGTGAAGTGACATTCGGAGATAATTGTATGTTAGCGCCTGGCGTACAAATCTATACGGCGACACATCCTCTTCATCCAACTGAGCGTAATATCGGTAAAGAATATGCAAAGCCAATTACATTTGGAAACAATGTGTGGATAGGTGGAGCTGCAATAGTGAACCCCGGTGTAACTGTCGGAAACAACGTGGTAATCGCATCGGGAACAGTAGTGACTAAAGATGTACCAGATAATGTAGTAGTCGGTGGCAACCCAGCACGAATCATTAAACACATTGAATTATAGTTCACCAAATATTAGTAAAAACGACAAGGGGGAAGCTAATATGACAAAGCGAAAGAAGGACTTGTCACAAGAACAACGCGATGAATTACTCAAAGTATTGAAAGACCGTTTTGAGAAAAATATGAACCGTCATGAGGGTCTTGAATGGGGGAGTGTCCAAGCAAAGCTCGAGGCTAATACTGAAAAGCTATGGTCCCTTAATGAAATGGAAGGAACTGGCGGTGATCCGGATGTTGTTGGGCATGATAAAAAGACGGACGAATAAATTTTTTATGATTGTTCAGCTGAAAGTCCTAAAGGTCGTAGAAGTGTTTGTTACGATCATGAAGCGCTAGAATCAAGGAAGAAGTACAAGCCAGAAAATAACGCGATTGATATGGCAATTGACATGGGAATTGAGATTTTAACGGAAGAACAATACCGAGAGTTGCAGAAATTAGAAAATGTTGATATGAAAACGTCGAGCTGGGTGCAAACACCGAACACTATTAGAAAACTCGGTGGAGCCCTTTTCTGTGATCGTCGTTACGACACTGTCTTTGTATACCACAATGGAGCAGAATCCTACTATGCTGCAAGGGGGTTTCGAGGCTCGCTGAAGGTCTAACATGATGCACAGATAACTCAACTCAACGTGAATATGAAAACAAATGATCTGCATCGATCGTACATAAAAGAAGCTCAGAGTTACAAACTCCGGGCTTCTTTGAGGTGATCGTTATCTTTTCTTAAATCTGTTCAAAGCCTTCTTCGTCTAAATAATGAGCGGCTTCGCTGTAGGTTGTGAATGTACCGTCTAATTGGTCGTCTTCGGTGTAAACGTTCCACGTACCTTCCTCATTGATGAGGGTAAGTGCTACAGTGTTTCGATTAATCCATGTGCTTTCAGTCGGTTCGTCGACAATATCTTCAGGATCGATCGTTAACGAGTCAATCGATGCAGCAATGATCGTATGCAATTCAGTCTCAGAATAGTCACGGATGTTGACCATTCCTTTTTTGTCCGCTGAATAGCCTTGAAGCTTACGACCGTAAACAAAGCCGTTTCCGTTCGGATGTAAGTGATAGACGACATTTTTATGTTCAGATGCACTCTCATTATAATGGAAGTTCACTCTTCCTAATGACACATCATGACGCTCAAGTTCAGAGAATGATTCAATAATAGCTAGCTTTTCTTCAAATGTTAACATGGTACCTCCAATAGATCTTCTAATAAGTTGATGGTTCATTATAGCACATATCGAACACAATCACTTAGCGATCATTAGTCAGTTAAGTGATTCCTTTGACGAACGCTATAATCAAGCGAGGCACAAACAACACAACATCACCCAAGATGCCAATAGCCGAACTAACAACCCAGTCACGATCTCGTTGCTCGTCTTGATTGCTCATGAACAATCCCCCTTAAAAGTATTCTCTTCTATATTATAACAAAATATGGAATGAATTAAACGGTTAGTTATGACGTCAGTTCCCGTCCTAAGTTTTCACCTTATCTAATTATGATCTATCATCGATTGTAGGTTTTCTATTTATTTCCTGTATGAATAAAAGGTAAATCTACTCTAATTGTCGAAAGGCTTAGGGGAGTAGAGGTGAAAACAGTTTAATTTACGGAGAAGTTGTTTCGTATGGGGGAACTTGATTAGTACTCAGTATGATATCCTAAAATTAAGAGATAAAAGAATGGATGAATGGGTGAGAAAAATGGACAAAGTCTTTATTCCTAAAGAAGCTAATGTAGTTATTAGTACGTCGAGTAAGGGTGATCAGTCGAAGTGGGTAGTTGGAGGAAAGTGGATTAAAGAAAACACTCGTGGATACGAAAATATGGCAGAGTATGTTGCTTCTCTTGTTCTTCAATGCTCGACTTTACCGGCGTCATCATATGTTACGTATACACCTTGCTATATTGAAAAATATGATGGTACCGTGACAGAGGGCTGTTATTCATATGACTTCCGCGGTTCTTTACAAGAAGTGACTCTAGAACGTTTATTTGAAGCCCATTTTGAAGCAACTGACGATATTCTTAATAATACACGGTATTCAACCTCAGATAAATTTCAGGCTTTGATGGATAAAGTATATGAATTTACTAGTCTTGATGTCGCTAATGAAATCTCACAAATGTTGGCCTTTGATGCATTCATCTTAAATGAAGACCGGCATACAAATAATATTTTGTTTCTCTTTAATCCTGAAACAGAGGTATGGGCTTTAGCTCCAAATTTTGATCATGGTTTAAGTTTATTATCTGATGTGAAAGATTATCCATTGCACTTGCCGCTGAGTATCTTAAAACGAAAAGTAAAAGCTAAACCACTCAACTCATCTTTTTCGAAACAGTTCGATTTATATAAAGGAGATCCTTTTATCATGGGGGACTTATTGATAGAAATGCTAGATAAGCCTTATTATGATCTGGGAAGAGCCAAGGACGTAGTACTTTCTCAATTGAAAGATCCTCGTATACAAAAGTTAATAATTGATTAAGAAGTAGGTGTTGAAATGGTTGACTATATGAGATTTGATGTCATGCTTTTTGATGATGTGATAGCTGAGGTGAATTTGAAACCTAATGGAAGTGAGAAACCTTATGTGGTTAATTATATAACCGGGTTCAATAAACAATTTTCACCGAATCCTGAGGGCTACATTACAAGAGAAGAACTAGAGCGATGGCTGAAATGGCGTGTGTTCCCTGAGACAAGGCATAACGCAGATGAATTACTGGGACTACTTGGGTTAAACAGCTATAATCGCTGGGGGATTGTGCGGAAAACACATGGTGTGATGGCGGACGATGAAATTTGGCTACGCTTTAAAGGAGAGACATTAAAACATAAAGAGATGACGATTCGACCGCATTTGTATTACCCGGACGAATAAAACTACTTAAATAAGTTGTTCGATAATTATTTTGTTAGCAGACCTTCTCGACGGGAATATTCAGCAATTTGATACTGATCAGGAGCAAGAGGTTCTTTATGAAACAACCGTCTATAGTAAATATTTTATCCGGGCGTTTCCAGAGGATTTAACTGAATTTACAAATTGGCGCGGCTTACTTCAAGAAGATTGGAAGATTCAGCAGGAGGACGAGCGAAGAAAACGTGTCTATCGTCAGTTGTTTTTCTCGCCAGCTGTTCACCGGACATCAGTGGGAGATGCGGACTTTACCTACATACGGACGTTTCGTAATCGGATTATGGAGGACATTGAAAAGCATAGCCAATTTCAGCTTAGGCTTTATAAAAATACAGCGTTATTAACATCAGCCGAGCCAAATTACCGATATGACTACTTTCCAGACAATAAAGCTGTGACGGATATTATGTTGCGTATCTCTCATCACCTGTATGAAAATCGCTCGTCGTTTACTCCGTTAGAAACGGGTGATTTATTGATGACTTCATGAGTGTTTGTCTGCGATGAAAAGTTGGATGATGGTAGAGATCGACGCGGAATCGTCGATGATTTATATTCGACCTTTATTTGGCTAAAAGAACTGATTAAAATTCACAGCGCTTATCCTTTTGTCTGATGAGATGCCTGTCAATCCTGAGATGGCAGCCAATTCAGTTGTCCGTGGTGCAATGTTACACGCTAACTTTGTCGGAATTCACCCATTCATAGATGGGAACGGACGGACGTCACGCTTATTATTGAATGTAGAGCTGATGAAAGATGGTTTTCCACCAGTTGTGATTAAAGTAGAAAACCGACTAGCGTATTACGAAGCGTTAGATAAAGCACATACACAGAAAGAATATGATGATTTTATTGAATTAGTCAAAAGAGAAGTAGAAGATTCATTAGACCTCTATTTGAGTGCTATAAATAAGAGTGTTTAGTGTAAAATAGTTATAAATTTAATAGAACGCGTTGGTTACTTACCGACGCGTTTTTCTAGGAGGAAACCATATGAAAGCTATTGCGGATTTTTTAAAGGAGATTGATGACCCTCTACATCGCGAACGAACGGAAGAAATCTTGACGTGGGTAGGTGATCACTATCCTCATTTAGAGACAGAGATCAAATGGAATCAACCGATGTTTACCGATCATGGCACATTTATTATTGGCTTTAGCATATCAAAAAAGCATGTAGCCGTTGCTCCTGAAAGAGTAGCCATCACACATGTCGAGGATGATATTGGGAAAGCCGGATATGACTATACAAAGGAGTTAATCCGCATCCCTTGGAACAAGCAGGTTGATTATTCATTACTTGAGAAGATGATTGATTTTAATCTGACGGATAAGGCAGACTGTACAACATTCTGGCGAAAATCGTAGATGATTGAAGTGCAAGTGAATAAGTAGGAGCACTTATCTGTTTGGGTAGGTGTTTTTTACTATGTACGAAGAGGATGTCCATGTATTTGCTGCCAACATGTTACCTCCTTTGCATCACTTAAATAACATGTCCCGTTTAATCTCAAACCAAATATTCTCAATTAGAGCCATCATGATCAAACGGTTAGTTATGACGTCAGTTCCCCACCATAGTAATACTTTAACTGATAGTGGAACGGACACCTAAAAATAATCGTAGATTGATTTCTTAAATCTTCTCATATGTTAATTTATAGTATAATATATATATATAGACCGATCGTTATAATTTAATGCAGGAGTGATAGTTATGTCTGAATCAAAGAAGTCATCAAAAGATAAAATTATTGATACAGCTTCCCGATTATTCCAAAAACAAGGATATTATGCTACAGGGTTGAACCAGATTATACAAGAAAGTGGTGCACCTAAGGGATCGTTGTATTATTATTTCCCGAATGGAAAAGAGGAGTTAGCTAGTGTAGCTGTTGGTCGTACGGCTGACTTAGTGACAATGCGAATTCAAGAGGGATTAAAAGATTACGACGATCCCATCGAAGCAATCCAACAATTTATTCTGAATTTAGCTAATGCATTTAAGAGTTATGAAACCAAACAAGGCTTACCTGTTGCCTCGGTTGCATTAGAAACGGCACAGACAAGTGAAGTCATTCGCCAGTCTTGCCAACAAGCATATGAGAAGTGGCATGAAGTCTTTGCTAAAAAGTTAGTAGAGTCAGGATTTGAGGAGAAAAAGGCGCTAGAATTAGGGTTAGTTATTAATGCGATGATTGAAGGAGCCTTTATCATTGTGATAACGACAAAGGATTGTGAACCTTTGAGGCAAATCGCTCGGTACATTCCAAATTTATGCCAATAAAGTAAGGTTATACAGTACAGTATGACTTTTTTGAGAAAATATATAGACTGGTCTATAAAAAAGGAGGATATTTCATGAGCAAAGATATTTTGGTCACAGGTGCAACAGGTAACATTGGTTATTGTGTGGTTTGTGAGTTAGTAGCCAAAAAATCAAAGGTTCGAGTCGCAGTTCGTAATATTGAAAAAGATAGGGTTGCATTTACTGGTTTAGATGTGGAGCTTGTAGAATTTGATTTCATGAATCCAACTTTATTTGATCACGCTTTAGATGGAGTTCAAAAGGTATTTTTAATTCGTCCACCGCAGCTAGCCAAACCGAAAAAGGATATGCAGCCTTTCATAGAAAGGATGAAAGAAAAGAAGATTAAGCAAATTGTCTTTGTCTCGTTAATGGGTGTTGAGAAAAATCCAATCGTACCTCACCGGAAAATTGAAAACCTTATTCGGGAATCTGGTATCGTTTATACGTTTTTAAGACCTGGATTTTTTATGCAGAATTTAAATACAACTCATCGTGAGGATATAGCTTTACGAAATGAACTTTTTATACCAGTTGGTAAGGCAAAAACTAGCTTTATAGATACAAGAGATATTGCCGCTGTTGCTGCGACTTGCTTGTTAGAAGAAGGGCATATATGGCGAGAGTATACATTAACAGGATCAGAAGCGATTGACTATAATGAAGTGGCTCTTATCTTGTCCAAAACACTTGGGAGAAAAATAGAATATAAAAATCCCGGAGTGTACGAATTTCGTAGAACATTGATTAAAAGAGGCATAAAGAAGGAATTTGCCAATGTCATGACAATGCTTTATGTATTAACTAGATTAGGTAAAGCTGAGAAAGTAACAAATGAGGTGAAAGATATTTTGAAACGAGATCCTATATCATTTGAGCAATTTGCAAACGATTTTCAAGAAGGTTGGAATTAAGGAAGGAGGGGAGTGACAGGGATGTATGAGAAAAAATTTAGGTCCTATTTAAAAGTAGGTTTACTCGCAGGTCTTATTACAGCGATACTCGCTAACATAGGATTTGTTTTACTAAGTCTATTGTTCGGCCATGAATTTGGGTTTGTTGGCCAAGACCGCGATACCCTTTATATCGTGTTTATTACATTTGCCACATTCATCGCAGTTTTTATAAGTAGTATCATCTTTTACTTATTGCAAAAGTTTACAAAAAATCCTATAGCTTGGTTTATTGTACTTGTCGTTTTAGGATTTTTATTTAATACCTACACTGCAGAAGTCGACTTACACGAACAATATAAAATGACTGCACATATTTTACATTTGCTAGTTAGTGTTCTTTCAGTCTATATTGTTCCGAAGTTATCTAGGGAATAAGGTTTGTATAAATGTAAGACCCCACCATATAAACCAAAAGAAATACCTACCCTTGCCCTAGAAAAGTAAGGTGAGCTATTCCAGCAATAAACTTATATGCCGCTCATCTCGCGGCATATAAGTTTCTACTTGGCCAAGTGTTAGCAGCACTTGGTCTTTGTTATTTCAGGTATAATTTATGTAACTGCTCTATGCTAGACGTTCTTGATGTCATTCTTTTAACGGAATAGATGATGTTTGATTTGGGGGGATTTTTCATCCTTTGAATAGATAAAAATAATCGTTGATATCCGTAACCTTCTTACTTCAAAGAATAGGAAAATACAGATGAATAGTAGTTATTCAACAAAAGCGATTATCATTTGTAAGAGAAAAATTTTACTAACTAAAAACTAGGACAATGAAGGTTATTTTTATCTTGTCCCTGGTGGTGGGCAGGAACATGGCGAAACACTTCATGAAGCATTAATGAGAGAGTGTGTTGAAGGAGTAGGATACAAAGTGTACATCGAAGAACTTCTTCATGTCCGTGAGTATATTGGAAAGAATCACGAACATGCATCATTTGATAAAGATCTGCATTCAATACTACTTTCAACATATACAAACTAAACAATAAAATAATCCCAGTTGTAATCGTTAATCCATACGGGAGGTTGATCTCAAATGAAATTTGACTACCAAAATGAAAGAGACTAAGAGTAAATAAGAATCCTAAACAGATTCGCCTCCTCTTCATCACTTAAATAACATGTCCCCTTTAATCTCAAACCAAATATTCTCAAGTAGGACCATTATAATTACGACAAAAACAAAAGCTGCAATCGAAAGAATGATCTTTTTTCGGAGCTTGGAATGGAAACGTGTGTATAGAAAGTTTTGCAAGCCAAGTAGCAAAAATAAGATTGGTGTAGTAATCGCAAGCGCTATAGCATCTACACGAGTAAAGGGCTTGCTGATGTAGGGGTTAGTGTAAAAATTAAGTAGGATAAGAGCCGTAAATAAAAAACATTGATAAAGCAAAAAGCGAATAGGACTCATGATTGCGGCCCCCCCCCTCAATAGATGTAAAAGTATACTAGATTATAACAATAATCTAACATATATTTCTCACATTAGTAACTCTTTGGTTTCTACGATCACATTAACATTTTACTAGACTGGTAGACTGATATTTTTAAACATTACGCCGATTTTTTTGACAGATTAAAGTTACTCATTCTACAATATAAGTAGTGTTAAGTAACATTATAAAAGGGTGGTACCATTTGGAATATGTTGAGCCTATAAAAGAAATCGAGAAAATAGATGAAATGAAAGTAGAATTAAAGAAGAAATCGGATAGAGACCTGCTTCTTTTTGTACTTGGAATTAATACTGGAATAAGGGTTAGTGACTTACTACAACTTAAGGTTGAAGACGTATGGGATGGGGTTAATCCTACAGATTTTATTTTTGTATTTGAAGAAACGAGTGCCAAAAGAAAAGCACATTTCTTGAATACAAAAGTAAAATTAGCAATTAGTAACTATTTACTAAATTTAGAACTGGGACAAGATGATTATTTGTTTAAGTCTAAGAAAAACAATCTACCCATCACACGTCAACAAGCGTACCGAATTATTAATCATGCTGCTAAGGAAGTGGGGATACCAGGTAATATCGGTACTCATACACTTAGAAAGACGTTTGGTTATCATGCATATCGGAAAGGTACTGCGATTTCCATATTGAAATCTATCTATAATCACTCTACTTCATCTGACACTCTACGCTATATTGGTATAGATGAAAATGAAGAACAACTTATTAAAATAGATGTGAACTTATAAAAAATAGATAGAGTATATCTACTTTAATGGAAAGAAGGCTGAGTTTTGATTGATCAATCATACAACGACTATTTTATTTTATTAAGTGCTTTACTTTTAATCATTGGTGTTTTAACAACAAAGTTCTCTTCTCGTCTAGGAGTACCAGCCCTTATTCTTTTTATTCTCGTAGGAATGTTAACAGGTAGTGATGGCCTTGGTCTTATTCATTTTGATAATCCTCAAATGGCTCAACTGATTGGTATATTTGCTTTAATTATCATTCTATTTGAAGGTGGATTACAGACAAAATGGTCGACGGTTAAATCAGTAACTAAGCCAGCGCTTTCTCTTGCTACATTAGGAGTTATATTAACGACAGTTATAGTAGCTTTAGCGGCGAAATTAATATTAGATGTTTCTTGGCTTGAGGGTTTCCTGTTTGGTGCTATAGTTGGTTCTACGGATGCTGCAGCGGTTTTTGCTGTTTTAAAAGGTCGGAATATTCGAGCAAGGTTAGGTGCTACGCTTGAAGCGGAATCTGGTTCGAATGATCCTATGGCTATGTTTTTAACTATTACCATTATCGAATTGATCCTTATTGGTAACCCTTCCTATTTCTTATTAGTAGGTTCTTTCTTCTGGCAAATGGGGATTGGCTTAGTTATAGGGGTGATTTTTGGGAAGTTAGCAACATTTGCGATTAACGAGATTAACTTAGATTCGAGTGGGTTGTATCCTGTTTTTGCTCTTGCGTTCGCTTTGTTAACGTATAGTCTAACAGACATAGTACAAGCGAGTGGGTTATTAGCTGTTTATGTTGCAGCATTAGTCATTGGTAACTCGGATCTGACGTATCGCCAATCAATTTTTAGATTTAACGAAGGGTTTGCTTGGATGGCCCAAATCCTGATGTTTACTATCTTAGGACTTTTAGTATTCCCAACTCAGCTCATTACGTTTGATGTTATTGTAAAAGGACTATTGCTTTCAATAATATTAGTCATAATTGCACGACCAGTTGCTGTTTTCATATCGACATTTAAAATGGGATATGATTTAAAAGAACGAGTATTTCTCTCTTGGGCTGGCTTGAGGGGAGCGGTACCGATTGTTCTAGCAACGTTTCCGATGTTAGCTGGTTTAGAGAATAGTCAAATGTTCTTTAATGTTATCTTTTTCGTCGTCATGATTTCTGCTTTAGTTCAAGGTTCGACTATTGCCCTGTTCGCAAAAAAGCTCGGCCTAGTTGGTCCGAAGAAAATTGATCCTCCACACTCTTTGGAACTCGTGTCAATTGGTAAAGCCAATGCTGAGATTATTGAGTTTGAAGTAAGTGAAGAGACAAAAATTACAAATAAGTCACTAGCTTCAATTGATTTTCCAAAGGATGTATTAATCAACGCGATAATAAGATCAAATGAACTCATTACACCTTACGGGGAAACGGAAATCAAGGTAGGGGACATCTTATATATTTTAGTAAGCAGAGAAAGTAAAAAAGAGTTGAAACAAATGCTGAAACAAAAATAACGATTATGCCTACGAGGGGATTGAGACATCAGCTCAATCCCCTCGCACTTATTCGACCCACTCTACAAAAACTGCTCAACAAAATACCTCGGGTTCAACGATTCTCCTGTCGCTTTCTTGATTTTTTCATTCCAGTGTAAGGAAGCGCCGTATGTAAAGAAGTTCTCCTTTAAATATTGCCCCACTTCAGGGACATATAAATTCGTTGATATGTGATCTACAATAAAGTGCTCGAGCTGTGAGGCAGTCAATTCGCCTAATAGATAATCTTGATAAGTGGCTGGCGCTAAAGAAAAGTGCATCTTAGAAGCCCAGTCTGGATAGCTCGTGTCATCAGGCGGATTGATCAATTGGATATCCTTTACCAGCTGCCACCATAATCGATTTAGATCTTGATCAGGATTTTCATATAATGCTCTCTCGAAAAAACAAAAAGTCATGATCCACCGGGCATTGACTAACATTTGGCGCTGTAGCATTTTTACAATGTGAGTTTTCACTCCGGACAGTTGAGCTTCCTCAACTTCAAGAAATCGTTGTTGCCAATCGAATCGTTTCGTCATTCGTCCAAAGAACATCGCAATGGCCTCTGTGGTAAGAGAATGCGCGTGGAAGCGGAGAAGGAATGGCCAATCTTGATCAATATATTTAAAGTAAGCCGCATGTCCAAACTCGTGTAACAAGGCAGTCGCCCAGTACACACTTTGATCTAGATTCACTAGCACTCGAATATCGCTCATACGATCCGTGTTCGTGCAAAAGCCAAACGGATTTTTGTTTTCTCGTGGATATAAATCACTTTTTTCAAGGACGTCTCGAACATCAATCCCCATCGCATCAAAGGTGTCTAGCAAGATTATCTCCAGATCTTTCCCTTCATAAAATGAGTCCAACTCTATTCCACAAACGGGAGGTGCTTCCTGAAAAAATGGGTCTACATAATGCCAAGGGCGAATCTTTTCTTTTGATAGATTGAACTTACTAGAGATTTCTTCATCAATCTCATCTTTCACTTGTCTAAAAGGTTCATCCGATCGGTCTTTTAATTGTTGGAAAATGTTGAAAACCTCATCTATGTTCAGTTCCTGTGTCTCAAAGCTCATCTCATAAAAGTTGTCATAGCCCAAAGCCTGTGCATGTTCATTTCTCTGATGAATTAACTTTATGATTGGCTGTTCAAGCTTTTTACCAATCTGCTTACTTGCGAGCCAAGCTTCTTTCCGTTCGTCATCATCCGTACTCTTCTTCAGTATAGTGAGAATGTCATTATTCGTAATGTGATCTCCTTTTAAAATAGGTCTGTATGTGTTGAAAGAATGAGAGATCGTCTTTGCTAACTCTGACGAACCCGCTATGACACTCGGGTCAAGTTGATTTTTCACCATTTTATAATACAAATCATCTAGCTGACGCATTTGAATAGAGGAAATCTGTGCCTGCTCTCTGTAAGATACGACCTTCTTAAATAACTCAGCATTGGAGAAATGAGCGAAATAGTGATTCAGTGCCTTCTCATGCTTTTCATTCCATTCCTTCTCCCCAGTCGTTGCAGCCATCCATTGGTTGAGTAAGACAGGTCGATAGAGAGCTTCGATGATCTGATTTTGCTCTTCTAGAAAAGTATCGAGTGTTCGTGGGTTCATTTTTATCACTCCCTATAAATAGATAGCGTGCCAGTTTTAAAATGAAAAAGAATAGATACAAAGAACAACTTCCTTCATTATAATTTAGAAAAATCAGAAAATATAGCGGGTGTCGTGTGGAATTTGTGACAGATGGTAGAGAATCAAAGAAGGTCTGGTCGTCAGCATTAACGAGGGAATGACAGTAGAGAGGGCGGACACATCCTCTAAATATTTTACTACTTTTTGAGCATGATTTTGTGTATTATTAGCTTATTCGATATTCAATTGAACTTATTTTGCTTAGAAAGGTGAAAGTTCAAAAATGAAAAGGTTACGAGATTATGTTTATGCATTCTTTATAACGGTTGTTTTACTCACAAGTCTGGTTATTTATAATTCCTTTACATCAATTGAAACGCAATCAAGCAATATTATCGAGTCGCTAAATCCTATGGAAACAAATCTGAATAGAGTGCTAAGAAACTTGCTAGATCAAGAGACGGGCATGAGAGGGTATCTAAACACTGACGATTCCGTGTTTCTAGAGTCTTACTACAGAAGTATGAAGAGTTTTGATCATAATATATTCAACCTCCTAGTCCTTAGTGAAAGCTACCCAGAGATCCATTTACGGGTTAAAGAAGAATTTATACCAAGTGCTACAAAGACAAGTGAGAGTTTGAATTTGCAAATCGAACGGATGGCAGCTGATCCGAATTTAGATGTGAAAGTAGCTTTAAAAACTACCAAGGCAGATATGGATAGCTTTCGAGTAGAACACAGCCTGTTATCTGAAATGATTGGTGATGAGATAAGTAAGTCTATACAGCAACAACAAACGAGCACATGGACAGGGAAGGTGCTGGTCCTTATATCCTCTGTTCTATCAATTATTACCGCTGTTCTATTGGTTTTATCTTATGTCAGAGTTAATAGGTTGGCCCACTTTAAAGAGTTAGCGGTCTCTGACGGATTAACAGGAATTGCAAATAGACGGTCCCTTGATAAATACTTGCAAAAACAATGGACCAAACATACCTTAACCAAAAAGAGACTAGGTATCATCTTTGTCGATATTGATTACTTTAAAAAATACAATGATCATTACGGACACATTTTTGGGGATCAAGTATTAATAGACGTAGCAGCTGAACTTGAGGCAGTGTCAAAGAAATACCAAGCATTCTGTGGAAGGTATGGTGGAGAAGAGTTCATGATTATCTTAAAGAAGGCAACGGAAAAGTCCATACAAGAGCTCACAGAAGAACTAGTCACAGCAGTCGAAACAAAGAATATTGAACATGCTCCTTCCCATTATAAGAAGGTAACGATAAGCGTTGGAGGGCTTTTAGTAAAGCCAACCAACAAAGCAAACGTTAAATGCTCGGTAGATGGAGCGGATAAATTACTTTATCAAAGTAAAGAGGATGGCAGGAATCGAGCAACGGTTGAAACGTAGAAAAAATGTCAGTCCCTCACTATAAGTACTGCTGACACCGAATAAAAAGTATAACTGAGCAACTGGCTCGTCTCTACAATCGATCACACCACTCAACTGCTGAGTGGTGTTTTTGAATTTTAGTGTCAGCCTCTATTACAGTAATACTTTACTGACCGACTGTACATAAAACGAGTTAGATAATGATTGGTTCTTCATTTGTTATAAAATGTAAAGTAATTGTTAAAATTTAACTGATTATTAAGGGGTAGGTGGGTTACATCCCCTCTTCTTAATTGTAAATCTACATTCTTTAGAATTTACTAACAATTTTTACTATTTTAGCACAAGACCATTATACTCACTTCATCTTTAACCCGTAATATAAGGCTTGTACAAAACAAATGGCTGGAGGGTGAATGATGAAGAAAGCATTAAGATGGTTAGGGATGTCGCTTGCAACAGTATCAGTAGCAATGATGGCTGCTTGTGGAGGAAGTGAAGAGGTTAATCAAACGTCAACAGGAAGTTCAGAGGTTGAAGCTGAAGCATCAGACGGTATAGACCGTTCGGATTGGCCAGAAAAGTTTGTGTATGGCATCCTACCAACAGAAGATCAAGCGGAGTTAGCTAGACGATTTGAACCGCTTGTTGACTACATGGAAGACCGTCTTGGAATTGAGTTTGAGTTGTTTATTGGCAATGACTATAATGCATTGATTGAAGCGATGCGTAATGGACATTTACATGCATCTGGCTTTGGTCCTTTCTCGTATATGCTAGCAAATGAGCGAGCAAATGCAGAAGCCTTTGCGATGGGGGTAGAAGATCCTAGCGAGGCAACCTATCATGCGATCTTCATCACGTTAGAAGATTCGGGCATTGATTCTCTAGATGACCTTGAAGGCACAACAATTGCCTATGCTGACCCAGCTTCAGCATCTGGTCATATTTTTCCGAAAGGAATGTTAATTAACCATTTAGGATTAGATATGGATACAGTAGACGATCACTTTGATTATGTTACATTCTCAGGAAGTCATGAAGCATCACTATATTCTATTTTAAACGGTGATGTCGATGTTGCAGGCGTATGTGACACATGTATTGAACGTGTATTTGAGCGTGTTCAAGATCACCCAAACTTTGAAAAGCTAAAAGTGGTTGTTGAATCAGATCCAATACCTCGTGGACCACAAGCGATCAACATGGATTTACCTGAAAGTTTGCGTACTGCTGTGATTGAAGCATTCCATGAAATGAAGGATGACCCGGAAGCTCGTGAATTCCTAGAAGAGAGTGGATACAACGATTATATGCCAACCGATGATAGCATGTATGACATTATCCGTGAAACAGCTGAAGCATTAGAAATGAGTGCTGATGATCTACTGAATTAACACATTGTAGGTGATGAACAGCATCATGTTCATCACCTCTTCTTTTACAGATTCTAACGATGCTTTAGATGGAGGAGTAGTTACTATGGGTGAAGCAATCTTGAAAATTGAAGGTCTCAAAAAAGTATATCCTGATGGTACCGTTGGATTAAAAGAGATTAATACAACGATCAATAAAGGGGAGTTAATTGCGATTATCGGTCCTAGTGGAGCAGGGAAAAGTACGTTTTTACGTTCTATCAACCGGTTAAATGAACCAACCTCAGGTGATATCTATGTCGACGGGCAAAATATTTGTACCGCTAGAGGGAAGAAGCTTCGATCCATTCGCAGACAGATCGGCATGGTGTTTCAAGGATATAATTTAATTAAACGGTCGACTACGGTTCAAAATGTTCTTCATGGTCGACTCGGTTATATGAGTTCATTAAAAGGTGGATTCGGTCGTTTTAGTGAAGCTGATACGAAGCAAGCCCTTGATATTTTGATGCGTGTAGGCCTTGAAGAGCAAGCATTTAAGAAAGCCGGAGAGCTATCGGGTGGTCAGCAGCAACGTGTCGGAATTGCGAGGGCGATTGCTCAACATCCAAAGCTTTTATTAGCAGACGAACCAATTGCAAGTCTTGACCCTACTTCTTCTCAGAAAGTGATGAATTATCTCAAGATGATCGGTAAAGAAGATGGGATTACAACCATTGTAAATTTACACCAAGTTGATTTTGCTAAAGAATTTGCAGATCGAATCATTGGTGTAAAAGCCGGAGAGATTGTCTTTGACGGGACACCACGAGAGCTAACAGATTACACGACGGAACAGCTTTACCGCTAAAAGGGGGGGTACTCACGTGAGTTTTCCAGAAAAAAAGGTAGATTCGGATGTGCATTTCACTGTTCAGAAAATAGTAGTAGAGGAGAAGCAAGCTCGCTCGATTGATGAACTTTATCTTGACTTACTAAGAAGAAAGAGGCTTGTTCGTTCTAATCAACTGGTCATTTCAGCGGTTTTACTCGCTCTTATTCTTTGGTCGTGGTATGAAACGGGCTTCCAGTTATCGAGCTTATACTCGGGACTTGGTAATATCGCTAATTTTATAGTGCTTGACTTATTACCACCAGACTTCTCTGCCATAGGGGTCTACATTAAACCAGCGATAGATACGGTTCTAATGAGTTATGTCGGTGTGGTCATTTCAGTTGTATTTTCATTGTTCTTTGGCTTTCTTGCTGCTAATAATTTAACGTTTCACCCGATTGTTGCTGTGATTAGTCGTTCTATTATTGCCTTTTTACGTGCGGTTCCTGCATTGGTATGGGGAATTTTAATGGTAGCCGCGTTTGGTTTAGGGCCATTTGCTGGAACCATTGCACTAGGACTTTCTGGGATTGGAATTCTAGGAAAGGCGTATGCCGATATTTTAGAAGAATTAGATGAAGGTCAGATCGAGGCTGTGAGAGCGACTGGAGCTAGTTGGTTTCAAGTTGTTGGTCAAGCGGTATGGCCTCAATTTAAAGCAGGGTTTGTTGGATGGTCGTTATATAAAATGGATTTAAATATCCGTGAAGCGGCGGTACTTGGATTAATTGGTGCGGGTGGAATTGGTTCGATTCTTCAAAGCTCTATTAGTCTCTTTCAGTACCAAAGAGCAGCTCTTGGAATTTTGATTATCTGGCTACTTATATTAATTGTTGAATTTACAACGGCCAAAGTAAGGGAGCGAATCTTATGAATACGTATCAAAAAAAGCGTGACCAATTCACCAAACGAGTAGTCGGAGTTGCTGCTGTCATTTTATTTATTTACAGCGTCATACAGCTACAGATTCTCCCAGAAAGGATCATTAATAGCTGGGATCGCAGTCAGCATTTAATCCTCGGGATGTTTCCACCATCACTCGACGCTCCGATTGATATTTTCGGGGCGGCACTAGAGTCGTTGCATGTGGCTGTAATGGGAACAGTCATTGGAATTGTATTTTCAGCTATTTTAGCATGTCTTGCAGCTAGGAATCTTTCACCGCATATTTCAGTGAGCTATGCGGTGAAAGGGTTTGCGGCTTTTGTTCGGGCGGTCCCGGCTTTAATTTGGGCAATTTTATTTATCATTGCGGTAGGATTAGGACCAACACCAGGCATACTTGCGTTAGCCGTGAATAGTATTGGAATGCTAGTAAAAGTGTATGCAGAAGCGATTGAGGAAATGGATGTGAGTATCATTGAAGCTCTTAAAGCTACTGGTGCTACCCAGTTCCAAGTTATTATGCAAGGGGTCCTACCGACAATGATGAGTGCTTTTATCTCATGGTCTGTGTTTCGCTTTGATGTCAACATTCGCTATGCTGCAGTTCTCGGCGTTGTTGGTGCTGGTGGGATTGGTTGGGAGCTAATACGTGCATCTCGAATCATGGCGTATGATCAAGTGCTAGGAGTCACACTTGTTATTTTTGGAATGATTATCGGGATGGAGTTTTTAACTCGTTATTTAAAGAAACGAACCGATTTAGTATCTGCCAAAGCGGCCAATTAAACAAGAAATGACAATTGCAGGTGAGATCATACTCTCTCCTGCTTTTCTTAACATTATTTGTAAGGGGTGAACAGTTTGAAACTAATTGCAATCGACCTTGATGGAACACTATTGAATAACGAGGGAAGAGTATCAGCTTATACACAGGATGTATTAAATGAAGTGGCAGATCATGGCCATAAAATTGCTGTAGTGACAGGGAGACACTTTCAAATAACCGATAAAATTGCTAGTCTGTTTCCACGATCTGAGTTTATGGTTTGCTTTAATGGGGCGGGAGTTGCAGAGCCAAAAACACGTGAACTTAAGCAGCTACATACATATGACATCACTGACGTTGCTCATGTGATTGAGACATTAAAGGAATGGGGCTTAGCTTACGTCGTTGAAACAGAAGACAGATTTATTGTTGAATCGATCTATGATGACATTATGTCTGTATTTCGTGCTCATAACGTCACGTTTGATGAAATGAAAAATATTCGAGAAGTAGAGAAAGCGATTGTGAAGCTATCTATCCGAGGGACTGAAAGAGAGTTAGATCGCTTAACCCCCCTCATTGCTCAACTCGTCCCTGAATTGTATGTGATTCGAAGTGGGGAGCAATCTGTGGATGTGATTAATCGTGCTGCTAGTAAGGGGAAGGCAGTTCAATGGTTAGGCGAACACTATGGAATTCCTAGAGAACAAACGATTGCATTTGGAAACTTCGATAATGATATGACGATGTTAGAATTTGCGAGCATCGGGGTGGCTATGGCTAATGCACCAATACGAGTAAAAAAAATAGCTGATGTAATCACAGCGTCAAATGAAGAAGACGGTGTTGCCTCCTTCTTAGATGAGTATATTTTAAAAAATAAACCTACTGCTCGGTTACAGTTGTTTTCAAAGAAGGCGAATCTATAGATAGTATTGTGGAGGAAAAACGGAGAATTCTCTTCTCGTAATTTAACTTGTTACGTACAAGAAGGTTATGAGAACCTGCTTGCTGTTCTTCGTGGCGTTTTATTGGTAGTGTGTGGTGTAATTGAAATTGGAGTAGTAGCGGTTGCTTTTGTAGCATGCCTAGTTGGTTTGGAATTAGCTTCTAATTAAACGAAGAGAGAATAGGGTCATGCCCTGTTCTCTTTTTTCGTCCTAAAGAAATTGGTAGCTAACAAGCCTACGATACCTACCTGATATACCCGAATAATTTCCCGGCTATAGTGTGGTTATTAAACACAATAATTATTCCTATTTTATTATATATACTGGAGGAAAGAGGGAAGAATGAAACTTATTTGTAGGTTAACTCGTAAAAGATGATAGAAATTAAGAGGATGGGAGAGGGCAAACTATGGGTAAACAGATTATCGGAATAATCGTTTTTGTTGTATTCCTTTTGATCCCGAGCCACGTATTAGCTGCTGATTACGAAATTACCAATGTAGACATCCAAGCTTACTTACAGCCCGATGGTGATGTAACAGTTAATGAGCAGCATACGTATGAGTTTAGTGGTGAGTTTGGAGGAATTATTCGGGAATTAATACCTAAAGAAGGCACTGATATTATTGAGCTTGAGGCCTTTGAAGGAAATACACCATTACAGATTGAGACAGATCAAAGTGAACATCGAATTCACCGTGAGGGAAGAAATGAAACTATAACAATCGACCTGAACTATAAAATAAAAAATGGTGTTGACGTCTATGCTGATGTAGCTGAGTTTTACTGGCCGTTTTTTGATAGAAGTAATGAGTCAACATATGAACAGATGACGATTCTTGTCATCCCACCAGAGCCAACAACCGATGTGATTGCATTTGGGTATGATGAAGCATATAAGACGGAGGCTGTACTTGAAGATGGTCAGGTTCAGTTTGCGATGGGAGAGGTCCCTCGTAAGCGAAATGGGGACATTCGAGTCGCTTATGATGTGGAGCTTTTCCCTACAAGTGTGCTAACAGAAGACAAAGAGATGCATAGTGCGATTGCTGCTGCAAAACAGGGATTAATAGACGCTGAAATCGCCAAGTTAGCGCGGAAGGAATGGTTAGAATCAATCGGTGTGATTCTTGTGCCACTATTTGTATTCTTTCTCTTTTTCATCCTTGTGAAAGCGTGGCTTGAAGCAAGAAGCATGCGAGCAACAGTAATGCGCGAAGTCACTCACAAAAATGCCGTGCCAACAGACACGATGTCATTACCGACGACGATTTGTTATATGAATTACCATCAGCTGTTACCAGAAACGACAGTGGCCGCCTTATTAGATTTAGTTCGAAAAGGATATGTGAAGAAACTTGATGATAAACGATTTAAGTTAGTAAACACAACTGCTATGTTGCCCCATGAAGAAAAATTAGTTCAATGGCTCTTTACGGAAATGGGAGCAGAAGGTGAATTTAGTTTTGATGATATCAAAATGTACCTTAGTAATGAAAAGAATCACACTACCTATCAACAACTGAAGGCAAACTGGCAACAAGCCGTAAAAGCAGAGTTGAAAGAAGCAGGCATTTATAAAAATAAAGTGAAGTACCGGTTTACGATTGGCTTTCTCAGTTTATTGCTGGTGCCTTTCATTGTCTTATTTGCGATGCATGATTTAATAAGTCTAACCGTGTTATCAATAGTCATCAGTTTAGGCTTGTTACTGTTCGCGATATTCTATTACCCTAAGACCACGAAAGGATTGAAGCTGACAATAGAATGGCGACATTTCAAAAAAATATTCCCAACGATGTCAGAGTCAACGTGGCAAAGACTCACTGATGACGATAGAATGAGGGCATTTATTTTTGGGCTTGGAAGCAATGAGAAAAAGCTCATGAAGAAAAATGAATCACTCGTTCATGCCTTTAATCATACAAGTGGAGCTCAATCAAGTACTGCCTATGGCTTTGATCCTACCTGGCTAATTATTGCGGCGGCTGCTACAACCCATGTCCAAAGTGCGGAGGAAACGACCGGCGTAAGTACGAGTTCAGGCGGAATTTCCGGCGGCGGCTCAGGAACAGGCGGAGGTGGCGGAGGTTCAGGTGCCTTTTAATAGAGTCATCTGATTTGGGAATCTGGTGTTAGTCATAAATTCCTAAACAAGGTTTATAAAATAAACTGTGAAGAAAAGAGGTGATCAACTACAATGGATTTTCTTTACTTGGCACTAGGTATTGCCGCTGCGGGGTATTTTATCGGAGAAGGCATCAAAAACATAAACAATCCAAGCTCGAAGAACTTGATGGATTATTTTGATGAAGAGAATGATCATCAGCTCATTAATCAAAAAGACGTTCATCACGAACTTGGTGTATCAAAAGAAGATGCAACCAACCTTATAGCAGAACACCCAGACATTCCACATATTGAGTTAAACGGAACGGTGTATTACCCGAAAGCGAAGTTGAAGGAATGGGTAAAAGGTGTAGGGAGCCGTTCGTGAAAACGTTGAAAGACGATCACACCACCCAACTTCCTAACGGTTTTACTTCAGAGGAGGAAACAAGCTATTCACAAGCAAAAACACATGTGATTTCACAGTAGAAATCACATGTGTTTTTTTGTTGCTATATCAACGCTTTATTACCAAATTGAATGAAATTACAAAGTAGTTCTCACATCTATTCACATAAAAGGAAACAAATATTTCCTTCTTGTGATTTCGATGTGATTGGCCAAGTGAATTTGACTGTAAATTAAGAAGGACTTAGATATTTATTTTAAAATAAATGGAATGAATAAAAGGACTTTGTGAAGTAGTGTATTTAAACGTGGCTGGTTTGTTCAATAAAATAATATAAAAAAGAGTTGTTCCTTAATAATTATTTCTATTTGAGGGATATTATACAAGATGGATTAAATAATGGAGGGATTTTCTTTGAACTATAATCACGCTCACGTTAAGTTAACAGCTACTGAAATATCCTATTTATGGACCACTTACATAGCTGATAGTATGTCAGTTTGTGTATTAAAGTATTTTCTTGAAAACATTGAGGATGAGGATGTTAAAACCCTTGTAACTCATGCCCTTGATTTATCCCAACAACATGTTGAAATAATTCGTGGGATTTTTTCAGATGAAGGGATTGTGATTCCACAAGGATTTACTGAACAAGATGTTAATTTAAAAGCAAAGCGTTTATTTACAGACGTTTTTTATTTGAGATATATACACAATATGGCTAAGGGCGGTTTAGCAACTAATGGACGAGTATTACAGAATATCTATCGTCACGATATACATTCGTTTTTTTCGAAATGTTTAACATCCACGATTGAATTACACAGTGAGGCTAATCGAATTTTATTAGAAAAAGGGTTAGCTGTTCGTCCACCATCTATTCCATATCCACAAGAATTGGAATTTGTTCACAAACAATCATTTATTTTAGAAGGTCTTGGGAGAAGAGAAACTCTTACAGGAGCAGAAGTAACTAATCTTTATGCAAATATCCAGACAAATCATATAGGAACAAGTATGGCTACTGCTCTTAGTCAAGTTGCTAAATCCAATAAAGTTCGAAAATTTATATTAAGGGGAAAAGAAATTGCCCGAAAGCATATAAAAGTTTTTAGTAGCTATTTGGAAATGGGGCAACTTCCTGTTCCAATATCATTTGACCAAGAAGTAAGCGATTCAAAAGAATCACCCTTTTCAGATAAATTAATGATGCATCACTATGCACTTATGATTTATGCTGGAATCGGAAACTACGGGATTTCTATTTCCGAAAGTCAGAGAAGTGATTTAGTCGTGGATTATTCACGTTTAACTGCGGAAATTTTGAAGTTCTCTGAGGATGGAGTGAATCTTATGATTGCAAACGAGTGGTTAGAACAGCCACCTCTAGCATCTAATCGAAGAGATTTGGCAAAGGAATAGACCAATGTGCCAAATCCAAGTGAAAAATTATTATGGAGCATTGCCCTACCTGGCTTTGGTTAATTTTTAAATGCAAAAATAATCAAAGGGACTATTCTTCTGATGTTGTTTGTACTTCCTGGATAAGTCGTGGGACTATTATTATTGAAGAGAAAAATACTGAAAAGTTATATGAGAAATGATTGATATATTAAGGAAGGGTTGTCATTTGACAGTCCCTTTTTCTTATTATTAATACTGGTTAAACAAAGGGTGCGTTAATTTAACAAATGTCAGCGCACTTCTTCTGCTAACGGAGCAATAGAGTGCAATAATAATTTGGTTTTATATGGTAAAATAAATATAAATAAAGGGATTGTACGAGAGGGGGGGATATGGGGTTGAAAAATAAGTTAAGAAAGTCATCAACAAATAAGTCTATAACAGGTGTTTGTGGTGGTATAGCCGAATATTTTGGTATATCTTCATTTGCGGTAAGACTTATATTTATATTTTTACCTGCCAATATACTTCTATATTTAATTCTTACTAATGCGATGTCTGATAGCCCACCGTCTTTATAATTTTAAATTGAAGTAACGGATAGCTTTAATTCAATAATGAGAGCAGTCAAATGCGTGGTTGCTCCTTTTTATTTTATTGAACTAAATGCAGAATACTTGAGCCAGAAAATCTAAAATTGAGGTGTAGGTAAATGGTATTTAAGCGGATTTGGAAATTGTTTTGTTTTACTTTAATAATCTTTTGGATGACTGCTTGTAGTACAGAAACTATGGAAAATGCTATGAGTGAAGTTGAATCTACAGATTTATCTAATGAAAGTATTGAGGATATTAAAGTAGGTATGTCAATCGATGATAAATCTTTTATAATGAAACACGGAAATTTCGAACCATACCCAGCTAATGAACACTATGCCACACAAAGAAATTATGACCACTACTGGAACAAAGATATTATTATGAGTATTGATAGAGAAACAAAGGAAATTTTACAAGTCGGAGTTCTTGAAGGAAATAATGCATCTTCAAGCGCAATGGGAATAAAAATAGGCACGTCTATTGACGAAGTTATAACAATCTACGGTGAGAATTATTTTACTTATGAAGATAAAGAGCAAGACATCTATATAATAGGGTATGTTGACCAACTTAATAATTTAGAATTATCTTTTGTACACTTTGACGAAAAGGTTGTAGGCATTAGTACTGGTTATGCTTTTGACAGAATGAAATGGGAATAGAAATAAAAATATTAGACTTATTAAAGTAACGGGAGCGATTGCTCAATAAAGCGTAATCGCTTTTCCTTGTTGAAGTAACGGAGCAGGTTAATGAAGTAGAGAAATTATTTCCCTTGCTTTTTACTGAATATCAGTGCATCGAAAAGAGGGGCAAGTGGCGATTAATACATAAGGTAGTTAAATCAACCGGTGTGATTCTTCTACCACTACTTACATAGAAGATTTTTTTGAAGTTGTGAGAGAAATGGAAAGAAATGAGGGTTCCTTTCTTTTAAGAATAGCTACTAAACGACCACGATTATAACGTTGAATGAGTATAAAAGGCAGATTAAAGCACAGAGCATAGAGGACGATAATCGTTCCGGAGAGTGTATCATTAAATGTGAAAAAAATAGGAGCTGGGGCAATCTGTAATAGATGAGAGAGCTCAGCTCGTTTCGTTTCTAGAATGAATCGTTGTAAATCTTCTTGCACGCGAACATTCAGTTTGTTTTTTTTGATCCCTCGTTTTGTCCACCCGCCTCCATCAGGCAGTTTCGTTTTCCACGCTTTAATGGATAATGCATCATAAATTTGACCATTCTTTTCCCATTCTTGTAATTGAAATATCCAATTAAAATGCTCAATAACTCGTTTTGAAAATAGAGACGATAATAGAACGATGGTCAGTTGAATAACTAACAAAGCAAGGGTGTTAACAAAAAAAGGGCTCATGACTTCTCCTCCTTTATAACAATGGTTCTTCCCTTCCAATTTGCGGTTTTAGTAGTTGTAGTTACGACCGAATAGGCAAAGACAAATAGAAAGAACAAGAGATGGATAGGGAGAAGTAGAACATCAAAAAAAGTGAAATTCCCTATTCTTTTTAATATACGATACAAAATAAAACATAGTATTGCATATAAAGACAGACTCATTACTATGTTGTTACGGTTCATCATCTGTTCAAGAATGGTCGAGGTCAACAGTGTAATCCATAGTGCAACGATAATGGTTAAAAGTTTATTTGTCATTTTTGCGCCTGAGGCAAAGCTCTTTGACCAACCATTTATCACCGCTCTAAGGTTTCCTTTGTACATCCTCATAGAAACCATCATTTCTCCACTCATTGCTTCAATTTGTAGACCAGATTTTGCTGCATGTTGCACGAATGAATAATGCTCGACAATATCACGTTTGACAAGTCTATGACCATCTAATTTAAAGTAACTTTCTTTTTTAATGAGCATGCACTGGCCAAATCCGCCTTGAATGGAGCAGAAAGGCGAAAGAAGATGGGTGGAACCAGTTGAAGCATAAACGATTAGGTGAAAGATAGAAGAGAGTTTCTCATAGAATGTTTTCATTTTGTGATATGGATGAACGGTTAGGACGTCTGCATGCGATACGCGTATTAATTTATCAAGTCCCTCATCATCAAACCACGTATCTGCATCAATGAATAAGAAGTGTGATCCCCTTGCGATGGTAGCCCCATTCCAACAAGCCCAAGGTTTTCCTAACCAGTTTTCTGGAAGAGGAGGGGCATCAATGACAGTTGCCCCTAGCTGTATCGCTCTCTGTTTCGTTTCATCTGTTGAATGATCGTTTACCACTATTATTTCTATCTGTTTATTCGTCAGTTGTCTATTAATTGAATGCAATAGACGAGGGAGGTTATTTTCTTCATTTCTTGCAGGGATAATGATGCTGAGACTTTTCACAGCTGAGTGAGCGACTTGTGACTTTTTTTTAATGTTCCAAAATAACAAGAGTGTTAACAAGAATGTAACGATCCATGAAATCATGAGAGACCTCCGTTTATGACATACTCAAGCAAGAATCTGTCCGTCATTTTCATCATTAAATACATTTGATTCATGTTCGATGATGAGATTAGCTGTTAAATGACCAGATAATGTGACCATAGGAACACCACCACCAGGATGAGTCGAACCACCAACAAAGTACAGGTTCTCATATTCATGACTTTTGTTTGGTATTTTAAATCCACCATTGCGTTTCCGGTCAGTTACCGTGCCGTATATAGATCCACCGTTTGAACCATAGAGCTCCCCTATATCCTCAGGAGTAAATGTATATTCATACTCTATGTGACTTCGTAACTCAGTCAGCCCCATACGCTCTAATTTAGCTAGAATTAGTTCACGATATTTTTCTTTATTGTGATTCCATGTTTCACCCTTCTTTAAAGGTGGGACATGAGTTAGGATAAATAAATTTTCTTTGCCCTTAGGTGCTTGGGTAGGATCTGTTTTTGCAGAAATCCCAACATAAATAGTAGGGTCTTCTGATAACGAGTGTGCTTCAAACAACTCATGAAACTCTTTTTCCTGATTCTCGCTAAAAAAGAAATTATGATGGGCTAACTGGTCATACGTACGGTTGATACCGAGTAATAAAACCAATCCTGACACGGTAGGACTAAATTTTTTCAGTGAATGTACGGCATGGTCCCTTTTCTTTTTGTCACTGACCATAGTTTCATAAAAAGGAATTGCTTCAAGGTTAGAAACAACTAGGTCGGAATGAATAGCAAGATCATTTTCTAGTTGAACTCCTTGAACGCTGTTACCTGATAGAAGGACGCTTGTTACTTTTTGATTGCACATAATCGTAACCCCAAGTTCATTTAATACCTTTTCCATAGCCTCAGCTATTTTATACATCCCTCCTTCAACATAAAAAACACCAATGCCAAGTTGAATATGAGACATTTGCGAGAGTATAGCTGGAGCTTGATAAGGAGAAGATCCGATATACATCGTTAAGAAGTTAAACAATTGTTGTAAATGTTTATTACTAAAATATCGTTTCGTGGTCTGATCAAATGTTTTTGTTGGAGCCATTTGAAGAAGTTCACTTAAACGATGTTCGTTGCGCATATCTGGTAAGCCGTTAATACTTCTTTTATAGAAGCTTTTCATGCTTAGTTTGTACATGTTCTGGCAATGTTGTAAGTACGGAAAGAAGAGAGTAGCATCTTTTTCAGAGAGTTCTTTTATCTGCTCTAGCATTTTTGGTATGTCGCTTGTTAGATCAATGGTCGTCCCATCTTGAAAAAAAGTCCTCCAACCAGGCTCCACCCGTCTGATCGTTAAATAGTCATGAATGTTTCGACCGACAGATTCAAACAAGGTTTCGAGCACCCAGGGCATCGTTAAAATAGATGGGCCAGTGTCAAAAGTAAATCCGTTACCTTTTCGGATGTTTAGCTTGCCTCCAAGCCTTTCACCTTTTTCAACAATTGTTACCTGATAATCTCTTGCAGCTAAGCGAATAGCAGTAGACATACCTGCTAATCCACCACCAATTATGACAACCTTTTTGTTCATATCATAGTCCTCCTTTGGATTACCGTATTATCTGTTTCGGCGTAACCAATAGGAATTATTCAAGGAATAAGGAATTTTTTTAAGATGAAACGAATGTGATGATCTATTGTTGAATGAATGGACTCGTCTTATTTATTTTTTCTTTGTCCCCGCATAATTAAGCCTTTTTACATTATCAATAAAAAGGCTTATGAGCAGATCACTTTGCCCAAGCATGTCTCCCTTTCTTACATATAGTAATCATGTAAGTAACTTCCCAAAGAAAGGGGGAAAAAATAATGTGGGGTAATAATTGCTACCAAAATTCGTGTTCGAATTCTAATGGGTTTGGACGCGATAGTGAGGGCTGTGATTGCGATACCTTTTTTAAAGACATTTCACGCGGCGAAGAAGTGAAAGTATATCTAAAAGGCGGCGGGTATGTATTTGGCGAGTTTATTGATACTCGTGATGATTTTGTTCTTCTTGCAAGAGCTAACAGTCATGACCGTAACGAACACCATAAACATCACTGTCATAAAAGTGATAGAGTGAGAATTATAACGATCTGTTGCGATGAAATTGCTGCAGTAGAGGTTTAATCCTCCTCTCGAGGGTATATTCTTCTTGCTGTATCTTGTTGGTACGAAGGAAGAGGCAAACTAACCCTTTCTAAATCGTTTAAATGAACTATTAGGAAGCCACTCTTTGGAAAAGAGTGGCTTTTTAACATGATTAGAAAATATGAATCACAATCTCCTCATATAGATGAAGCAGTCCTCTTCATTAATCGATGGATCATTTCACCTGTTGGTACTCACTACTTCCCACTGGAATCTGCAGGTTTTTTTGAAACCTCAAGCATATTTCTTTTTATTTCGGTCATAGTTTATTATAATTATAATGTAAGAATCAATACAGTTTCTGTTGTTGTTTCGTTCATTGTAATGTATGGTTGTTTGCTAGTTAATCTTCTTAAAACGAAAGGAGAATTACGTATGGATATGAAAGAAAATGAAAATGCAGGAAAATGCCCGTTTACAGGGGAAAGTGATTCTGGTAAGTCTTCTAGAGGTACGAAAAACACCGATTGGTGGCCTAATCAGCTAGACTTGAATGTTCTTCATCAGCATGACACGAAAACGAACCCACTGGGTGAAGATTTTAATTATGCAGAAGAATTTAAAACACTAGATTACGATGCCTTGAAGAAGGATCTTCACAATCTTATGACAGATAGTCAGGATTGGTGGCCTGCCGATTACGGTCATTATGGCCCATTCTTTATCCGTATGTCCTGGCACGCAGCAGGTACATACCGTACAGTAGACGGTCGCGGTGGCGGTGGAAGTGGTTCCCAGCGCTTTGCTCCTCTTAACAGCTGGCCCGACAACGGAAACCTAGATAAGGCCCGTCGCCTGCTTTGGCCGATTAAACAGAAGTATGGCAACAAGCTCTCTTGGGCTGACCTGCTCGTTTTTACAGGGAATGTAGCAATCGAATCCATGGGAGGAAAAACGATTGGATTTGGTGGAGGACGCGAAGACATCTGGCATCCTGAGGAAGACGTCAATTGGGGTCCTGAAAAAGAGTGGCTTGGAGATAATCGTTACTCCGGCGAACGTGATTTGGAGAACCCACTTGCTGCCGTTCAGATGGGCTTGATCTATGTGAATCCTGAAGGTCCAAACGGTAAACCCGATCCGCTTGGAAGTGCCCGTGATATTCGTGATACCTTTAAACGTATGGGAATGAACGATGAAGAAACAGTGGCACTCACAGCCGGTGGACATACATTTGGTAAGGCCCACGGTGCAGGTGACCCCTCACATGTTAGTGAAGAACCAGAAGGGTCACTAGTTGAACACCAAGGTTTCGGTTGGAAGAGCACACATGAAACGGGTCACGGTGCCTTCACCATCACAAGTGGAATTGAAGGGGCATGGACTCCGACTCCCACAAAATGGGATATGAGTTATTTTGATATGCTGTTCGGATACGAATGGGAGCTTACGAAGAGTCCTGCAGGTGCGTATCAATGGGCTCCTGTAGATCCTGATGAGGAACATCTTGCACCTGATGCAGAAGATTCATCAAAACGCGTTCCGACGATGATGACCACGGCAGATATGGCGATGCGTATGGATCCAGATTACGAAAAGATCTCTCGTCGTTTCCACAAGAACCCAGACGAGTTTGCCGATGCCTTTGCTCATGCGTGGTTCAAGTTGCTCCACCGTGATATGGGACCTCGTGATCGATATCTAGGTCCAGAAGTTCCAGAAGAAGAATTCATTTGGCAGGATCCGATCCCGGCGGTAGATTATGAATTATCAGAGGCAGAAATAAATGAGTTAAAAACAAAAATACTAGCTTCCGATCTTACTGCAAGCGAACTGATCAGTACGGCTTGGGCTTCAGCCAGCACATTCCGTAACTCTGATAAACGCGGTGGTGCAAATGGTGCACGTATCCGTCTTGAACCACAGAAGAACTGGGAAGCAAATGAACCAGAGCAGCTTTCAAAAGTATTAACAGTTCTAGAAGGCATTCAAAGCGGCCTTGATAAAAAGATTAGCATGGCTGACTTGATTGTATTAGGCGGTAGTGCAGCAGTCGAAAAGGCAGCAAACGATGCAGGCATTGATGTAACGGTTCCGTTTACACCTGGTCGTGGTGATGCTATACAAGAGCAAACAGACGTAGAAAACTTTGAAGTACTTGAGCCGGTGTCTGATGGATTCCGTAACTATCATAAGAAAGAATATAGTATCAAACCAGAAGAGTTCCTGGTAGACAAGGCTCAGCTCTTAGACCTAACGGCAAAAGAAATGACGGTATTGATCGGCGGCATGCGTGTTCTTGGAACGAACCATGGCGGCACACAACATGGTGTCTTCACCGATCGTGTCGGCACCCTCACAAACGACTTTTTTGTAAACCTACTTGATATGGGAATCGAGTGGAAGCCTGTAGATGGCGGTGTTTATGAAGGACGTGACCGTAAATCGGGCGAATTTGTTCGTACCGCATCGAGAGTAGACCTAGTCTTCGGTTCACACTCCGTACTCCGTGCCCTTGCCGAAGTATACGCGCAAGACGATAGCAAAGAAAAGTTTGTTCATGACTTTATCGCTGCTTGGGTTAAGATCATGGATGCAGACCGTTTCGACGTTAAGTAAAATATAGCAATAAAAGAGACACTTTATTTACTTCATAAGGAAAGGCTCTATAGCTTTCTTTATTTCAATCGCACCACCCAACTCCCGGGTGGTGTTTTTGTCATATTCCTCGCCTTTTCTCGATACACTTCTCATGGGGGTGGACTTCTACTTTTGGTGTATTTCTGGTAAGCTCAGTAGTGGGAATTTAATGGTAGGAAGAGGTCTAAGATGAGAGATAATTTACTTCACATGCGTGATAAATTAAATGATATTAGTAAGCGTAATCGGTCGATCCGGTTATTAAAGTTATACAATAAATGGAGTTTTGATTTGGCGGAATTACAGAAAGTGAAAGGACCTGAGGCAGCTCAAGCTGTTGTCGCTAAAGTACTGGAAAACCACGGAAGAGACATCCCGCTACTCGAACCTTCGATAGAAAACGATGAATCCTTACGATTATCGAAAAAGCTAACCGATTTATTTCGGAACGTCAAAGCAATCGAAGATGAATCAGGTGTGTATGACTTTTTCTTAGGTTATCCCTTTATCCAAGGGACAATGGCGGATGGCACGTTCTTTCAAGCACCGCTATTTCTCTACCCGGTTCGATTAACAAAGGAAAACACTCATAAGCAGCGGTGGGTACTAAAAGCTGTGGAGGACGAACCGCAAGTTAATCGCACGTTATTTCTAGCCTTAAAGAAAGTGAATGGACTCTCGTACTCAGATGAGTGGTTAGAGGAGTTAAACGAAGCAGCTTTAGCGCGAGATGAGCCATTGTGGTTGAAGAAGCTCGAACAGGCATTTCCTTCGATTTCAGTTGGAGAAGGTGAGATAAGTCGACTGATTGAGTACAAAAAAGAAGACATTCCAGAAACCACTTCAACAAGGATACTAAGGCATGCCGTGTTGGGGAATTTTCCACAAGGAGGCTCTTCCCTCGTTCGAGATTACGATCTGATGATGAGTTTACTAGAGGAGGGCGATCTAGCCTTAGCCGAAGAGCTAGTCGATCCAAAAGATCAAGCCTTTGAATCCTCTGTGTTCGGAAGTGGGGAAGACAGTGACACGCGACGAGTCACCGAAAGTGATAAGTTATTTCTCATGCAAACAGATGGCTCTCAAGAAGAGATCTTAAATGAAGCAAGGTATCAAAGAGGCCTCGTTGTGCACGGACCTCCGGGTACAGGGAAATCTCAAGTCATTGTAAATCTGATCACAGACGCATTGCACCAGAACAAGAAAGTGCTGGTCGTCTGTCAAAAACGTGCAGCTTTAGATGTGATTTACCAACGGGTGGACAGCTTAGTTCTCTCTGCTCATATCGCACTGATTCATGATGAGAAACATGACCGAAAAGCGATGTACGGAAAAATAGAAAGATTGCTCGATCAAACAGAGTCTCAATTTGATCAAGCAGAAAAAGAATTTAAAGAAGTGTCTGAGAAGTTGAGCACACAAGAACAACTCTTAAACTCAATCACGAAAACATTGTACGAATACCAGCCGTTTGGATTTAGGTTATATGATTTATACGGTAGAGCGGATCGAATGGAAACGCAGACAATCATTGTCGATATGAGTGATCTGTTAGAAGAACTAGATAAGGCGACACTAGAAGATGTGCTGCCAAAGGTGTACACCTATGCGGAATACTACGAGAGATTTGGAGGGAACGATTATCCACTAAAGGCACGGCAATCATTTGCGTCTATGGAAATGAAAGATAAGATGATGATGATTGAAACGTTAAAAGCAGTCATCGACAAGGCGAAAACATCAACAACCTATCTAGACAGCCTTGATCAAGAAAAGATTACACCAGCCTACACATGGCTTGTAAATAACAAGATTGAAAAGATCTACGATGACTTAGATCCAAACAACAAGCGTACGTTGCAAGGACTTACGTTGTGGTGGTGGACGTCGTTTACAGGAAAACAGGTCATTGAAGAGTTGTTAGATGGCTCGAAATTCAAAGGGCTTCAATCAAGAGAGTGGCTTGACGTGCGTGAAGGGTTAAAAACGATGCATCACCTGGCAAATGTGACCGAAGAGATGTCGATAGAACTAGAAACATTGAAGCGATACGTAGATCAAGACGTTGTGGAAAAGTGGAAAGCTCGAGTTTCAGAAGGGGACATTCCGCTAGAAGAACTTGATAAATGCTTAGAATACGTCCATCAAGATTTTGATGACTTAAGACAAATGGATGCGGCATTGGCGACGAGTACTCCTCTTGTAAAGAAAGTCATTCAAAAGCTCACGGAAAAAGACTTGCCATTAACGAATGCATTACCTAAAACGTGGGTGAAGCTAATTGAAAACTCTACCTACATTCATTGGATTGATCAGGTTGAAAGAGAAAATCCAGATGTACAAAAAATTTCAACGACTGAATTTAGTCGAATTCGTGAGACGTTTGCTAAAGGGATCGATGAAAAGATGGACGTCGCCAAGCGTTACTTGCAGCATGAATTAGCAAGTCAATCCCAACAAGTTAAACAAGAACATGGCCGAAGCATGAAAGAACTGAAGCATCAAGTGACGAAGAAAAGACGGGTCTGGACCTTACGCAGAACAGTTGAAGAGTTTGCACATAAAGGATTGTTTGACCTGATGCCTGTATGGCTCACATCACCTGAAACAGTGTCGTCGATCTTCCCACTAGAAGAAGGATTATTTGATCTCGTCATTTTCGACGAAGCTTCACAATGTACAGTCGAAAGCAGCATTCCGTCTGTTTACCGCGGGAAGCAATTGATTGTGGCCGGGGATGAGAAACAATTACCCCCATTCAATATGTTCCAAAGCTCGGTGTCGAGTGACGACGAGGAGGAAGTTGATTATGACTTTGATGAATCACAAAGTCTCTTAAACTTAGCGAAGCGCAGATTCCCTGAGAAGATTCTGCAGTGGCATTACCGCTCGAAATACGAAGATCTCATTAATTTCTCGAATCATGCCTTTTACCAAGGACAGGTTCAGATTGCTCCCAATGTCTGGCCAAAACAAGATCCACCCGCTTTAAGATGGATGAAAGTCGATGGCCGCTGGATCAATCAAAGCAATGAAGTAGAAGCAATTGCGGTTGTCGATCAAATCAAAGAACTACTCGTTAAAGATCCAGATAAAAGCATCGGCGTCATCACATTTAATGCGAAGCAACAAGATAAGATCCTAGACATCATCGATAAAAAGGTTCAAGAAGACACGGAGTTTCATGCCTTGTACACCCAAGTGATGGCAAAAGAATTAGATGAGCGAATCTTCGTTAAAAATATCGAAAACGTCCAAGGAGACGAACGCGATCTGATCCTATTCTCGATTGGGTATGCCAAAAACGAACAAGGACGCATCTATAACCGCTTCGGAATGTTGAATCAACAAGGCGGAGAAAATCGCCTGAATGTAGCGGTCACCCGTGCCAAAGAAGGAATCATCGTCCTCTCGAGTATTGAACCAGAAGAACTAAGTGTCTCAAGCACGGCTCATATCGGGCCACAGCTCTTAAAGTCATACTTAAAATACGTGAGAGCCGTGTCACAAATTAATAGCGAACAAGTGAAACAAGTGATCCAAGAAATTACGGTCGCGACCAACACACAAACACAGTCATCCGATCTACACTTTGATTCACCATTTGAAGAAGAGGTGTATAAGCAGCTCGACGATTTAGGCTACAAGGTCGATACCCAAGTCGGAATGTCCGGCTACCGCATTGACCTCGCCGTCATTCACCCTACCGATCCAAGCCGTTACATCATTGGCATCGAATGTGACGGAGCGATGTATCACAGCTCCCAAAACGCCAAAGAACGCGACGTCTACAGACAACGATTCCTAGAATCAAGAGGCTGGACCATCGACCGAATCTGGAGCGGAAACTGGTGGAAAAACCCATCCACCGAAATCGAACGAATCGACCAACACATTAAGCAAATGGTGAAGGAAGGAGAAGTGAGGGAGAAAGTGAAGAGTTGATGTAGGGATGCGGCTTCTAAAGAGGCCGTGTCTTTTTTTATTCATAATATTTAAATGGCATACTCAGTCAATAAATGTTTATTATTGGATATCTAAATGTGTTGTTAAAATTTTCTTTAACATATTTTGATGGTATTCTAATATATTAAGCTAACAGTGCCTGGAACTGTTAGCCAGACCAAGTCCGCCACTTCACGCATACCAAAGTCACCCGAAATCATGTTTGCCACATGCGCCCGATCATCATCAAAGACATCGACAACCTCAGAAAAGTCTATAGCCTCGCAGGAAATATCTTGATGAGACTAGAGCATAAAGACGAAATGTGGAAGGCGAGCAGACAAAAGTTGTATCGGAAGAAGGTTTATAATGGGAGGGGTTTGGGTCTTAAAGGAGAGGGAGAAGGCAGAAAATGACGCAGGAGCCCTGTGGGGAGGAGGTCCTGCGTTTTTCTTATGAATTAGAAAATCACTGACTATGCCGGGGATTCAAAACAGTTTATAGCGTGGAACCTCACTTCATGGTTAGCACCGCTTCGTGTCACTATAGAAGGAGGTATGCCATGTGAAGGATGTTGAATCAGATACATATATACGTCCCAACGCTGAAACATTAACGTATTCTACTACAAATCGAGAGGGTTACCGTCAGTATCATTCATTCTAATCCTTCAACGTGCGAAAGCTGTCCCCTCCTTCAGCAATGTACCACGTCCAAAAATCATTAGAAGGTGATCACTCGGCATGTGTGGAGAGTAGTAAGGAGAGAGTGAGAGAAAATAGAATTTCTCCAGAAGGTAAGGTCATCTATAAAAAAGGGAATAGACGATAGAGCGAAGCTTTGCGGATTCAAAACGACTCGCTACTGCCGGTTACGCAGCTTAATTGGTGATAATGAACAAGCACTCATGACAGCTATCGCACAGAACATAAGGAAGATTACAAACCACCTCACCCTTTAGTGAGGTGGTTTGTAATCTTCTTTTAATAAGGAATTTTTAGATGAAAACAACAAAAATAAATTAAGAGCAACCCAACTTTTTAAGTGGGGTTGCTCAACAATCTGACCAACAGTTCACACTCGTGATTTTTATTATCTCATGAGTTTTTCTACTAATCGCTATCAAAAGTGATAATTCAGATTGATAGACAAGTGAATATTAGTATAAAACTTTTTCGTTCTCTTCATTTAAGTAATTGGGAATAAGCAATGCTATCAGTTCATGCATCACTAGTTTGGAAGATGATTATGAAAAAGATACTTAGCAACACGAGATCTTCTGTCTTTCCTCAATATATTTTGAATCCTAGTCTAGTATATCCCTTTTATAGATATAGGTGGCGGAATTTGTCGATAAATACCTTAATAACTACCGTTTTTTATATAGTAAAATAGACTTAAGTAGATTGTTGGGCATTACTTTCTTAAAATAAATTAAGGAAATATAGTTCACGCTAATATCAATCTTAAACTTTAAGGGGGTCTATCATGTTTAAGAATGGTACAGAATGGATAAGAGCAGATTTTCATCTTCATACTAAAGCAGATAAAGAATTTTCATACTCTGGAGAGAATGATCGTTTTATCAGTGATTATGTAAAAAAACTCAAAGCGGAAGGTATTAAACTAGGAATAATTACTAACCATAATAAATTTGATTTAGAAGAGTATAAAGGTTTAAAGAAAAAAGCCAAAAAAGAAAACATAACTATATTGCCTGGTGTTGAGCTGTCTGTTAAAGAGGGAGCAAACGGAATACATTGTTTAATCGTATTCAAAGAGGAAGACTGGATTAATGGAAAAAGTGAAAACATTAATCAATTTGTTGATGAAGTGTTTAAGGGAATTGATAATAGAGAAAATGAAAACACACGCTGTAATAAAGATTTAGCTGGAACTATTGAAAGCCTCAATACCTATAACAAAGATTATTTTATTTTAATGGCTCACATTGAACAGAAAAGTGGATTTGAAGCAGAGTGTAATGGTGGTTTAATAGAATCACTGAGTACGAATGGTTGGTTTAAAGATAAAGTTTATGGATTTCAAAAAGGTAGAACTAGAGATAAAATGAAACAACTTGAAAAATGGATGGGATACAAAATTCCTTATATTGAGGGTTCAGATTGTAAATCAATAGATCAAATAGGCAAAGGAAATAAATCTTATATTAAAATAGGGGATGGGAATTTTGATTCTGTTGTACTTGCATTTCAGGATTATCAAAATCGAATTTCCCTGTCTGAAAGAGAATATATTCACGGATATATTAAATCGGTCGAGTTCATTGGTGGAAAGATGGATAATCAAAAATTAGATTTATCTCCGGAATTAAATAGTTTGATCGGGATTCGGGGTAGTGGTAAGTCAAGCATAATTGAAGCCATTAGATACACTTTAGATATGTCACCATCAAAAGCCGATGCGGATTATAAGTCAGAAGTAGTAAAAAACTTGCTTGAGTCAGGTGGACAAGTAATAATTGAATTACAAGATAACTTTAAAAAAAATTATAAGATTAAAAGAATTTTAGGAGAACCCCCGCGTATCCTTGATGAAAATGATAAGGATATAGAAATTACAATAAATTCGATTCTTCAAACACCATTATATTTTGGACAGAAAGACTTATCCTACATGGATAACGGATTTGAGTTACGTTTATTAGACAAATTGGTTGGTAAAAAAACAAAATCATTTCAAGGAAGTTTATCAACAATCAATGAGCAATTATGCAATCATATCAATCAGTTATTTAAAGTAAATGATGAAGTTAATACTTTACCTGATTTGAAGAGCAATCTAAAAGACATTCGACATAAAATAAAGATATTTGAAGAGAAAGGGTTAGATTCAAAGCTTTCGAAACAAGTTACTTTCCAAAAGGATGAAAGTAATATAAAAAATATACATGAATTAATCAATAGTTTCAAAGATAATGCGAAGGAGCTACTAGATTCTAGTAGTCTTAGTGAACTTATTGAACTAAGTAATCTTGAATCTAAGGAAGTACCAGAGCTGTTTATTAAATTATCACAAGAAGTTTCTGCAATAATTAATATTAAAAAAGAAATTCAGGAAATTATAGCGAATATTGATAATAGGTCTAAACTGGTTAAAGGATATTTAACTGAGATCCGTGTAACTATAAATTCACTTGAAGAAGAATTCGCTGAAATTAAAAGAGAAATTGACATACCGAATTTAAATCCAGATGACTTTGCAAAATTTAAAGATACAGAAGATAAATTGAATAAGTCTATTGATAAAGTCAATAAACAAGAAGAAAATAAGGATAAAATTTATTCTCAAATTCGAGCTGTCTTAGATAAAAGAAATCAATTATTACTTGATGAATTTAACGTATATAAAGATGAAATTGAAAAAATAAATGTAAACCAAAATTCATTAGAATTAAGTATTGAATTTAAAGGTAATAAAGAGTTTTTTCTTGAAAAATTAAAGGAGTCATTTAAAGGTTCTAATATTAATCAAATTGCTTACAAAAATATATGTGAAAAACATTCTGATTTTGCATCTCTTATAGCAGATATCTTATTAGATGACGCTAAAATAACTTCTATTTTAATTACTGATGCACAATTATCAAAAGTGAAAGAGAGGATTAAAGATAACTATAATGAACTATTAGAAGTTAGGACTCCTAACCAAATTGAAATAAAGTATCATGGAAAATCTATAACAAAGCATTCTATTGGACAAAGGGCATCAGCATTAGTTCTTTTCATTTTATCTCAAAAGGATAATAACTTGATTATGATAGATCAACCAGAGGATGATTTAGATAATCAAGTAATTTATAACGAAATAATCACAAAGGTAAAGAAAAGGAAGCCTGGAGTGCAATTTATTTTTGCAACCCATAATGCTAATATTCCAGTATTAGGTGATTCAGAACAAGTAATTGCTGTTTCATATGATGAAAAACTCATAACAGTAGAAAGCGGTAGTGTTGATAATAAAGACATTCAAAACAAAATCGTTGATATTATGGAAGGTGGACAAGAAGCATTTAACAAGAGAACCAAAATATACAATTTATGGAAAAGTGAATAATAGCCATTTTAAGAACGATAGCGCTCAAGCTTACAAGAGGTTTATAAGCAACAGAAATAGATAAAATGTGCTCTTAAAAATAAATTCGACAAGTGCCTGGCACTTGTCGAATTTTCGGTATACATAAATCAACATTATGCTTCCTCCGCAGCATTCACCTCACCCCTCACTGTGATAACCTGACCATGCAACACGCCCTCGATCAATAGCACTGTTTCATATGCAGCTCTGTAATCGAGTACTTCAAAATCCGTGTGCTCGTGTAAATAGCCTGCAGATAAATTGACAGAAGGAATTCCATAATCAGCAAACACTCTTGCATCACTTGATCCTCCTACAGTCATCTTCCAATTACCCATACCTAATAACTGACCTGTGTTTTCAAAGAGTTCACCATAGCTATCTGGGCAGAAAGTGGTATTATAATTTGATGTCACAATATCTCTAGTGCCCCTGCGATCAACGACAATCGCCGCATCAACATCTGTTATGAAATCTTGATCAATCTCTCGCGCACCGACGCATCCGATTTCTTCTTTAACAGTGAAGGCCACTTTCAACGTGCCATTAAAGTTTGTTTTAGAAACGCGAGATAGAACATTTAAGATAATGGCAATGCCAGCGCGGTCATCTGCTCCTAAGATTGCTTCTGAACTAGATGAAAATATAGCGATTCTGAACAACACGTGCCAGTTAAATAGCTGGCTTGTATTTGGCAAGAGAAAAATGTATAAAACGGCAACCCTTTTTGAATGCCACTTACCAACCTAATTTCTCTAACTTACATCTCTCTTAATGCTAATGATTCTTTCATTCGATTGCTATTCCCTCCAAAAAGGACTAAGTGGGAATGGTGAATCAGACGGTCTACGACTGCTTCTGTTAGAATAGGATCTCCGAAAACATGATTCCACTGCCCAAATTGGAGGTTCGTTGTGATAATAATACTTCTTTTTTCATAACACAGAGAAATCACTTGGAAAAGCAACTCAGCTCCCTGCTTATGTAAAGGGATGTAACCTAATTCATCCAGTATTAATAGATCTAACTTCTCAATCCTCTTGAAAAGTTTAGTAAGAGTGCCTTTCTCATTGGCATCTAATAGTTCATTTGCGAGGGAGGCAATAGTGTAAAACTTAACACGTTTTCCATGTTTATGTATGGCGTTTAGGCCAATGAGCGTGGAGAGGTACGTCTTTCCAGCACCTACACCCCCATAGAAAACCATATTTTCCTT